>OMTA01000308.1 GCA_900313895.1 uncultured Eubacteriales bacterium
CCCCCTACACTCCTGGTATCACTCAGGATGCCGTCTCATACTGGCTTCCAAAGACCAAGTTAACCATCACAGTCACTACGCGTAAAAGCACTTTCAAGCCGGGTGAATTCTCACGCTATGCCGAGCGTTATCTCAGGCTGAACAATGTCAGGAATAAGGCCGAAGAAGTATGGGAGATATTGTCTGTTGATATCTCCGCCTCCGGAGTACCTGACAATGACAAGCTCTATACTCTGTTTTTTCCCACAAAAGGCAACAGACCATATATTGAGCTGACCGACCAGGGAATCATCTCTGCCGACAACGTACACATCCAGGAGGAGGATATAACCGGTTCAGAAACTCATGCTCCGGCACAGACACCCCCAAAGCGGGTCAATCCGCAAGACTATCTGACTGAAGAGATACTTATGGCCGGTTCGAGCGCCAAGATGGCCGAACTTGTAGCCAAGGAGATTTACAGCATACGCGAGAGCCGTAATTCCATAACCCGCGGTCAGGCCGATTTTATTCCCACCGACGGTGAATCCCTAACAATGTTCAGCGGCACATCAGAGATTCAGGAACAGACATTCACAATCGATGTTATCCCTGATGCTCCCGTAACCAAACAGCTCCTGTTCCGATTCTCGACCAAACTCGGCGTGCTACCCGTTGACAATCTGGCAGGTGAACCGGTATGGATAGACATAACTGACAGAAAGATATTGGACAACTATGCATCTTCGGCCGGTTCAGCCAAAAAGGCCAAAAGCAATGCACAGTTTCTTTTCTACCGCATCCCGGGACGCGCCACAATCAAGGTTTACAACAACAGGATCAGTTTTTTGGAGCAGGCGGCTTTATACGCGTTGAGCTTTCTTGAATCGCGGAGCCTCGGTACATTTGCGTAACGCTTGAGGTGCTTTTTCAGCATACGCTGCATTTTCCTTAAATAAGGGCGGTGCTGCTTTTGACCGGAGATCTCCATGATTTGATGATGCATATTATTGGCGTGACATGAAGATACCTTGCCAAAGACACCTGCCTTATACCTCAAATCGCACGATTATTTGCAAAGCTGCCTTATCATCGGCGACATCCCGCTTTTTTGCTGTATAAGAAACTGCTCGTTTCTTATACAGTAAAAAAACAATTTATAATCCCCGCTCAGTTGCACGCTGCGCGCGCACGAGCGATGGGTGCCGGGTGCGCGCGCTTTCTTGATGAATATTGCAAAGAGATCAAAATCGCGATACGAAAGAAACACTTGCTATCTTGATGTTATCATGTATAATGGATTATATCGGAATATACAAGGAAAACAGGAGGAAAAATATGGATTACAGAACAATGGTAAACCCGACATATCTTACCGCTAAAAGCACTGTGTTTTTGCTCGCGGTCGCGGGAAATGAGGACGCGAAGCGAATGATCGCAGGCTTAGGCTTGGAGGACGCGCTCGCAAAGAGAGATCCGTCCGATACTCTCGTCTCAGAGGCTGACGCGAAGGCGCTGATGACAGGCGTTGCGGTGGCGATCGAGGCAAGGTATGCCGCTCTTTCAAGAACGCTGAAAAATGGCGGCTGCAAAAACCTGCTGGATATTGCCTGCGGTTATACGCCGAGAGCGATCTTTTGTAAGAACAATGGGATTTCCTACGCGGGCCTGGACGTCCCCGTTGTCGCGGAGGAGTTGCAGAGATTCGCTGACAAGGAAGGTCTCGGCAAGGTGTATCACGGCGGAGACGCCACGAATGCCGCTTCGCTCAACGCAGCTGTTGAGGGCTTTGACGGCGAGGTGCTGATCTCGAGCGAGGGTCTGTTAGGTTATCTTTCGACTTCGGAATTTGAGCAGCTTCTTGACGGGATTCGTCAGATACTGGAGAATCACTCGGGTGCGTTTGTGACATCGGATATGGGTGTAAATTATGAGCTGTTTGCAACAGCGAATATGAGCGATCCCGATGCCTACGACGCTTCGCGCAAAAGGACGATGAAGCAGTCGGATATCTACAACGAGGGCGTAGTACACATGGATCACGAAAAGGTGCAGGCGTT
>OMTA01000307.1 GCA_900313895.1 uncultured Eubacteriales bacterium
GAAACGATCTGCATCGCGCGACCGCCGAGTACGAAGGACGGTCTGACAAGTACCGGGTAGCCGATCTCCTCAGCCGCCTTGACGCCCGCTTCGATCGAAGTGACAGCATGGCCCGCGGGCTGCGGGATGCCGAGTTCCTTGATGATCGCGTTGAAGCTGTCGCGGTTCTCAGCCTTTTCAATTGCCGCACAATCGGTGCCGATGATCTTTACGCCGCGCTCCATGAGGGGCTGGGCAAGGTTGATCGCTGTCTGACCGCCGAGAGAAGCAATAACGCCCTCAGGCTGTTCAAAGTCGATGATCGCCATGACGTTCTCGGGAGTGAGGGGCTCGAAGTAGAGCTTGTCGGCGGTGGTGTAGTCGGTAGAAACGGTTTCGGGGTTGTTGTTGATGATGATCGCTTCGTAGCCCGCGCGCTTGATGGTCTGGACCGCATGAACGGTAGAGTAGTCGAACTCGACGCCCTGGCCGATACGGATGGGGCCTGCGCCCAGCACGATGATCTTCTTTTTATCTGTCAGTCGCGACGCGTTCTCGCCGGTGTAGGACGAGTACAGATACGCGATGTATTTTCCGGTATGGAGGGTATCGACCATCTTGAAGATGGGGGTGATGCCGTTTTCCTTGCGGGTCTTGTAGATATCGATCTCGGGAGTCTCCCACAGAGCGGAGATGTATTCATCGGAAAAGCCCATGATCTTGGCGGCCTTGAGGGTCTCGATGTCACCCTTGTGCGCCTTGAGGGTCGATTCCATATCAACGATCTTCTTGAAGGATTCGAGGAACAGCTCGGTGATCATGGTGACCTCGTGGAGCTTTTCGATGGAAACACCGCGGCGGAGCAGCTCGAACACCGCATAGACATTGTCATCCTTGAACTCCTTGATATAGTCGAGCAGCTCGTCTTCGGAGAAGCTGTCGAACTTTCCGAGGTGGAAATGGCAGACGCCTGTCTCGAGCGAGCGGACGGATTTGAGGCAGCATTCCTCGAGGGTGGAACCGATGCCCATGACCTCGCCGGTCGCCTTCATCTGGGTGCCGAGGGTGTTGGGCGCGTCGGCGAATTTATCGAACGGAAAACGCGGGAACTTGGCGACGATGTAATCGAGGGACGGCTCGATTGCCGCTGTGCCGCCGGCAACGGGGATCTCTTCGAGCGACATACCCATCGCGATCTTCGCGGTGACGCGGGCAATCGGATAGCCCGACGCCTTTGACGCGAGCGCGGAGGAACGCGATACTCTGGGGTTGACCTCGATGAGGTAGTATTCACTGGAATTGGGATTCAGCGCGAACTGGACGTTACAGCCGCCCTCGATCTTCAGCTCACGAATGATCTTTATCGCGCTGTCATTGAGCATTTTCAAATCGTGCTCGTTCAAAGAAAGGATCGGCGCGACGACGATGCTGTCGCCGGTATGTACGCCGACGGGATCGACGTTCTCCATGCCGCAGATGGTGATCGCGGCCGATCTCGACAAGCTCGTCCTCGTTGTTGGCAAAGCCGCCGCCGGTGCCGCCGAGGGTGAACGCGGGTCTGAGGACGACCGGATAACCGATCTCCTTTGCCGCAGCCTTTGCTTCATCGATGTTATAGGTGATCTGAGAGGGGATGACCGGCTCGCCGATAGACTCGCACATTTCCTTGAACAGCTCTCTGTCCTCGGCGCGCTCGATGCTATCGGAGGATGTTCCGAGCAGCTGAACGCCGCACTCCTTGAGTACGCCCTTGCGCTCAAGCTGAACCGCAAGGTTCAGACCCGTCTGTCCGCCGATACCGGGGACGATCGCGTCGGGGCGCTCGTAGCGAAGGATCTTCGCGATATACTCGAGCGTCAGCGGCTCCATGTAAACCTTGTCGGCGATCTGGGTGTCGGTCATGATGGTCGCGGGGTTGGAGTTGCAGAGGATGACCTCGTAGCCCTCTTCCTTCAGCGCCAGGCAAGCCTGTGTGCCGGCATAGTCGAACTCCGCCGCCTGACCGATGACGATCGGGCCGGAGCCGATGATAAGTACTTTCTTGATGTCCTTTCTCTTTGCCATAATAATACCTCCCAAATGGATGGCTTCTGTGCCATCTGTTAAAATGATCTATGCAAATGGATTAATGCCTTTGGTAAACGACCTTGCCGTCCTTGACGGTCAGAAGGCATACGCCGTTGAGCGTCCAGCCTTCAAAGGGCGTCGCCCTGCCCTTGCTGAGAAATTCATCGGGATCGACGGTGAACGTCTTGTCCAGATCCCAGACAGAGTAGTCATTCTCCGAAAACGGAATTCCAAAACGCTTGCGCGGGTTGATGACGAGCAGCTCGATGAGCCTGTCGATCGTGATCACGCCGGTCTTGACCAGCTTGGTATACAGGATCGGGAACGCGGTCTCGATGCCGACGATGCCAAAGGCGGATTTTTCCAGACCTCTCGCTTTTTCCTCGGCGCTGTGGGGCGCGTGGTCGGTCGCGATCATGTCGATCGTGCCGTCCTTCAAGCCCTCGATCAACGCCGCTCGATCTTCCTTTGATCTCAGCGGCGGGTTCATCTTGAAGCGTCCGTCCTCTTTGAGATCGTTCTCGTCCATGACGAGGTAATGCGGCGCGGTCTCACAGGTGATATTCACGCCGTCCTTCTTCGCCTGACGGATCAGCGCGACGGATTCCTTTGTGGAAATGTGACAAACGTGATAGGCACATCCTGTCTCGCGGCACAGGCGGATATCCCGCTCGATGGGACCCCACTCGCTTTTGGAGCA
>OMTA01000305.1 GCA_900313895.1 uncultured Eubacteriales bacterium
ACCGCCGAGCGTTTTGAGGGTAATGCCGCTTATATGAAGGACGGCTCCGTGATCGACTTCGATGTGCTTGTCCTCGCGTTGGGCGTTCGGGCTAATATCGGCTTTTTCAAAGAGGCGGGCGGAGAATGTAACCGCGCGATCCTCGTCGATAACAGCATGAAGACCTCTGTCGAGGGCATCTATGCGGCAGGCGACTGCGTTGAGCAGGAGGACATCACCTTCGGTGCAAAGCGCGTCATGGCGCTGCTCCCGAACGCGAACATCGGCGGCTATACCGCCGGCGTGAATATGGCGAGCGGCGAACAGCTCTTTGACAATGCGCTCCCGATGAATTCCATCGGCTTCTGGGGTCTGCATATGATGACCGCAGGCACCTATGCGAATGACGGCAGCGCCGAGAAGATCGAGGAAAAGGGCGAGAACAGTGTCAAGCGCTTCTTCATCCGCGACAACCACCTTATTGGATTCATCATCATCGGCGACGTCAAGAGCGCGGGTATCTATACCAATCTGATCAGAGCGCAGGCGGATATCTCTGCACTCGACTTCGATATGCTGAAAAAACATCCGAATTTATTGCCCTTCGGTGAAATTTACCGTAGAAAAACGCTGGGAGGTGTGGTATAATGACATCGTTAGACGTTAAAGCGTTAAATCACAAAAGCCTGAATCAGCAGATCAGGACAGTCGAGAACGACGTGAAGTTAATCAACGTGCTCGGTCAGCGTTTCATCGCGGCGGGCGCGTCCGACAAGCGCCTCGACATCTACGGCACACCCGGCAACGCCCTCGGCGCCTACCTCAACGGCGCTGTGATCAACGTCCACGGCAACGCGCAGGACGCGGTCGGCGACACGATGAATTCGGGACAAATCAATGTTTTCGGCAACATCGGCGACGCTCCCGGCTACGCGATGCGCGGCGGCAGGATCTACGTCAAGGGCAACGCGGGCTATCGCGCAGGGATCCATATGAAGGCATACAAAGAGCATCTTCCGGTCCTGATGATCGGCGGCAAGGCTGGCTCCTTCCTCGGCGAGTACCAGGCGGGCGGCGTCATCATCGTGCTGGGGCTTTCCGACGACGAAAAAGATATTGTCGCGAATTTCCCCTGTACAGGTATGCACGGCGGCAAGATGTACCTGCGCTCTCGGTGCGAGGGCATCCACTTTCCGCACCAGGTGACGGCGCGTCTCGCACAGCCGGAGGATCTTGATGAGATCAGAGAGTATATCGAGGAATTCGCCGACATCTTCGGTTATAACGCCACAGCAAGAATCCCTATCAACAGATGTATGTTGCGAATTGAGCCGATGCTCAATTCGAGTGAATAGTGAATAGTGAATAGTGAATAGTGAAGGGTGGACTCCGTCCACACCTGATTCCTGTTTGTATTCATGAGAAGCGAGGTTATTTTCATGACTCAATCCGAATTAGAAATCATGCAGTATATCGAGGAAGAGGATGTCAAGTTTATCCGGCTCGCGTTCTGCGATATCTACGGCGCACAGAAAAATATTTCGATTCAGCGCGGGGAACTGAGCCGCGCCTTTGAGCACGGAATTGCCATCGACGCGTCCTATATCGCGGGCTTCGGCGGCGACTACGGCGAGGATATCGTTCTTCATCCCGAAGCGGACACCATCACCGTTCTGCCGTGGCGTCCCGAACACGGAAAGGTCGTGCGGATGTTCTGCACGCTGAGCTACTGTGACGGCACGCCCATCGAAGCCGATACGCGCACGATCCTCAAGAACGCTGTCGCACGCGCGAAAGAAAAGGGCTATCGTTTCCACTTCAAGTCGGAGCTGCAGTTCTATCTTTTCAAGACGGACGAGAACGGCGACAGCACCCATATTCCCTACGATAACGCGGGCTACATGGACATCGCGCCGCTCGACAAGGGCGAGAACGTCCGCCGCGAGATCTGCCTGACCCTCGAGCAGATGGGTATCACGCCCGAAAGCTCCTACCACGAAGCGGGTCCCGGTCAGAACGAGATCGATTTCACCTACTCCGATCCGCTGACCTCTGCGGACAATACCGTGACCTTCCTGTCGGTCGTCCGCACTATTGCGGCACGCAACGGATTGTACGCGGATTTTTCTCCCAAGCCCTTCGCCGATAAATCCGGCTCGGCGCTGCATATCACTATGTCGATCCACAGCAAATCGGGCGAAAACGTCACGGACTACGCGATCGCGGGGATACTCAACCGTATCGGCGGGATGACCGTATTCCTCAATCCGACCGACGACAGCTATCGCCGTTTCGGACGGCTGAAAGCGCCGAAGTTTATCACATGGTCGAAGAAGAACCGCGCCCAGTTGATCTCGGCACAGCTGACCAAGAACGGCAACCCGTGTCTGCAATTACGCTCCCCCGACCCCGAGGCGAATCCGTATCTCGCCTTTGCGCTGATGATCGGCGCCGCGGTGGACGGTATCGAGAACAGAGAGGCGCTCCCACCCTCGACCGACCGCGATGTGCTGTTCATGACCGCTGAGGAGCAGAGGGCGTTCACACTCCTGCCCGACTCGATCGACAAGGCGCGAGCCTGCGCGCATGATTCCGCCTTCATCGGCGCGAACCTCCCCGAAAGCGTCGTCAAAGCATATTGCAGTAAATAAAGGTTTCCCTTTGGTAAAGGGAGGCTATTGAAAAGAGGTGAAGGGAGTTATGGTTTTAGAACAGCGGTGCTACCGCGCACTGATCGTGTCACGATCGGAAAAATTTATCAAGGAAATCGGCTCCCTTCTCAGTGTGGAGCAGTTTGAAAGAGACGATGTGCTTTTTCAGTCGGACGTGACGGTGCTCGGCGTCGGCAATGTCATCCTGCGCGACGAAGGCTTCGGCGTGCGCG
>OMTA01000304.1 GCA_900313895.1 uncultured Eubacteriales bacterium
TACTGCGGGAACAGGTTGAAGTTCTGGAACACCAGTCCGAAATGCAGACGTTTTTTTCTCAGCTCCTCCTCGGAGGGACGCTTGTTGATATCGGCATCGAAGATGGTCTCGCCGGCGACGATGATCTGTCCTTCATCGGCGAATTCCAGCGAATTCAAACAGCGCAGGAGGGTCGTTTTACCGGAGCCGGAGGAGCCGATGATCGACAGCACCTCGCCTTTTTCGAGCGTGAAATCGATGCCTTTGAGTACCTCGGTCCTGCCGAAGCTCTTATAAATGCCTTTTACTTCCAAAACAGCCACAACAAAACCTCCTTAAACCTTAAAGTAATCGAGTTTCTTCTCGACCCAGCCGAACAGCAGCGTCAGCAGACCGGAGAACGCCAGATAGTAGATACCTGTTGTAAACAGCGGCCAGATGATGCCGTGGATTCCGTGGGAGCTCTTCATGAATGCCTGACCTGCCCAGATGAGGGAGGCACGATACGCTTGACCATCTGCAGGAGCGTGACCTTGAAGAAGATCTGGCTCTTGGAAAGTCCGAGAACCTGTCCCGCCTCATGCTGGCCGATCGGAACGCCCTGGATGCCGCCGCGGAAGATCTCGGAGAAATAGCAGGCGTAGTTGAGGATGAATGCGACCGCGGACGCCCAAAAACGTCCGATCTCATTACCGCCCCAGATATTGTTGCCGAACAGCATACCCGGCATATAGAAGATGATCAAAAGCTGGAGCATCAGCGGTGAGCCGCGGACGATCCAGACGATCACGCGGACGGGGATCGAGATGACCTTGAGCTTGCTCATAGAGCCGAAAGAGATGATCAGACCCAGCGGGATCGCGCCCAGAAGGGTGATCAAAAACAGCTTTAACGTCTGTACAAAGCCTTCGTTCAGCGAGCTGAAAACGATCTTCAAATTGGCGGGAACGGCATTGGCGCCGTCGTTATAGAGCGCCAGTACCTTGATATCGGATTTCGGCGCGATAAAGATGACGTCGTTGGTGATATTTCCCGCGACGATCTCGTAGTCGCCCTCTATCAGCCACATAAAGAACGCTTCGTCACCTGCGTGAGCGGTCAGCTGAACGCCGTCGTCGCCGTCCTTCACGGCTTCCACCGTTCCGGAGCCGTCGGCGCCTGCCGCTACAGCGCAGTCGTTGACGGAAAGCTCGACCTCATCCGCCATGCTGTAATCATAGCCCGTAAAATAGATCAGCCAGATAAACGCGCCCAAAAGCAGGATGATCAGTATACTCAGCGCGGCGATCCAAACCTTTTTCTTCATAAAACAACCTCTAACCTTACATGAAACCTTATTATACACGAAAACGCACCCAAGCAACTTGGGTGCCTTTCGTTTATCTTGATATGTAATTGATTACTTGATCAGTGCAGCCTGGATACCGTACAGCTTCGCGATCTTATCAACGGTACCGTCCTCGGTAGCCTTCTTGAAGAACTCGTTGAACTTTTCAGCCATGTTGGAATCCTTGCGGAAGCCTACGCCGTACTCCTCGGAGTTGAGCTTGACGGTATAGGTCAGCTTCTCATAACCGGTACCCTCGCCTACCATAGCAGCAGCCATCAGAGAGTCGATGATTGCGGCGTCGGCTGTGCCTGCGGAAACCTCCATCAGAGCGGTAGCCTGATCCTTGACCTCGGTGAACTTGAACTTGTTAGCCTCAGCCTGTTCCTGACCGGCAGAACCGGACTCGACAGCGAACTTGAGATCTTTGCAGTCCTCAGCGGTCTTGTACTTATCGGCAGCGTCTTTGTTGACGACAACGACCTGCGCGTTGTTGCAGTAGGGATCGGAAGTAGCCATAGCAGCCTTGACGTCGTCGGTCAGGGTCATACCGTTCCATACGCAGTCGATGTTTTTGTTGTCAAGCTCGAGGATCTTGTTGTCCCAGTCGATCTCGACAAACTCGACCTCAACGCCGATGTACTCAGCGAATTTCTTAGCCATATCCGCGTCAAAGCCGACCCACTCGCCGGAAGCGTCCTTGCTGTCCATGGGAGCAAAATCAGTAACGCCGACGATCAGCTTGCCCTTATCGGTAACATAAGCGAGATCGCCTGTTACCGTTGCGCCGGCGCCGTCTTTTGTATCTTCTTTCTTGTTTCCGCCGCAACCGACGAGAACTGCTCCAACCAT
>OMTA01000302.1 GCA_900313895.1 uncultured Eubacteriales bacterium
CAGCTAAGTCGTCATCCAGATATTTTCTGTCGATGGTTTTATCCGGATTCTCAGCATAGTTGATGACATCTTTCAGTCGTCCCTTGACGGGCCAGAATCCGGTGGTTGCCATTCCGCCACCTCCTTTTGAATCTGCTTAGTGGTGGATTTGCCGGGCAGGATCAACTGAGTTTGTATTTGATTGACGACTTCAAGCAACTGTTGTTCGACCTCAGGTGAAACATTATCTGCGACTTCATCACACAAACGGCACAGTGTTTGATTGAAATCAAAAAAGACGTCGGGTAGCACCGCTCTTGGTGCAAAACCCAACGCCCTTTGTCTGAGATATTCGGATTGCGATAAGCCGCAGATCTCTGCGAGCCTGACAATCTGCTTTTTGTCCGACTGCGTTACCCGCAGATACATACGAGTATCTTTTTGATTTTTGTTTTCCATTTTTATATACCTCCATATTTATAGTTAGATTAAGGGGTGTTAGGGATCGCCCTAAAGGCCAGCGGATACAGGAGGGGTGTTAGGGATCGCCCTAAAGGCCAGCGGATACAGGTTCCGCTGCGGTGGAACTTGGTGTACAAGTTCCCTGCTTGCTACAGTATAAGACAAACCCGCCCTGTTGCTATCAGGACGGATTTTCGGTGTCTTATACTGCTCCTATACTGTTGTATAGATTGTGTGTGATCGGATAATAACCGCTGTGCCATTTTGGCACGATCTGTTCGTTTTCTCATAGATTCTTGTGCCATTTTGGCTCAATCGAACATAGATAGAGAATCCAGAACTGCTTTCGGATCCAGATCAGAAATATCGTTGCCCGGCTCTGCTTCATCTTTCATTTCAGTCGGTAATGTGATTGCTGCCGACTGAAATTCTTCTCTGACGACCTTTCGGATATCGCTGAGGGAGAACGACGAAGCGCGATCCTGATTTCGGATTTGATGGATTACCGCATCGACGATGAACTGATTTCTCGATTTGCCGAGAGTGCTGAGATAATCCGCAGCCTCTTTCTCATCGGGGTGATCCGGTCGAAATCGTACATTGATCCTATACTCATTTCGCACGACTCTCATCCGCTTTCAGCTTGATTTCCGCAAGTGCTTCATATCCTTTTGCCGCAGCGCAGATATCGTCAATAAAGCTGACACGCTCAAGGCTCCCGGAATAGAAATGCTTGACTAAGCAACCTCCGCCTCCGCAGATATACAGCCGCATCGTCTCGGCGTCGTACCCATGCTCACGCAGTCGACGAAAGATGCCCTCCACATATTCCTGCGCGGTGGCTGTGATGATTTGCAGATCTGATTTGGAGATATCAGCCGTGCCCTCTCTGAGCACCGTGTCGATGATGAAGTCATCGATCTCACGCTGCGTCAGCTTGGAGAAAGCTGCGCGGACGGCAAGCGTGCATTGATATACACCGAACTTTTCAGTATACATCTTGCTTTCCGCTTTCGGTCTGCCGTTTTCCAGAAACATCATGTTCATGGTGCCGTTGCCGATATCCGCCATCACGATTAGCCCCTTCATGCGGGGCGTGTACGGAAGGATTGCGGAATACCCCTGCGGAAAGATCTTTACATCGGAGATGTGGATATTGTAATCTACATCCCGAAAAGTAAATGTGACATCTTCCTTCTGCGACAGATACTTTGCAAACGCTTCTTTCTGACCGCTCGTCCAAGCTAACGGGAGTCCTGCGGCGATGATGACGTCGGCTTCATAGATATTGGCATCCTTTAACTCCATAGCAATAGCGACAAGGGTAAGACAGTAATAATCGTTATCCTGTACCTTATCCCGCAGGAATTCCTTGTGACCTTCGCCGATCAGATAATACTTGCCGTTGTAGACAAGCATATCCTTTGTAAATAGCGGCTCAGTGTCATAGGCTGTAACGCCGGTCTTGAAGCAGTGGTTTGCTGTTTTGATATTGCCATATCCATGGTCAATACCGATAATGATTCTGTTGTTGAATTGTTTCATGTTTTGTCCTCACTTTCATATAATTATTGATGGCGGTATTGATTAGAGCGGACCGCCGCCATCATGGCGATCCACTCTTCGCGCCTGATCCTTTGCAGATCTTCTTGATGCTCACGCAGGGTATAAAACTTATAGTCAACACACGCGGACAGCGCGTCGCTCCGCGTAGCTCTCTCGGGCTTGATCGATACAATCATAGCACATCACCTCCTACAATATAAATTAAGGTAATGGACACGGTAGCCAGCCGTGTCTGTTTTCCTTTTCAATGCCTAAGCTGTAGAATGAGAAGGAATGGTC
>OMTA01000301.1 GCA_900313895.1 uncultured Eubacteriales bacterium
GATCTCACGGTCGGAAAAATCGGTGAGATACTTGCCGATGATGAACTTGGCGCGCTGCTGATAGGTTTTTTTCAGCATGGTATCCAGATCGTTCAGCGAGAGCTTGGGGAAGCTTTCGGGGACAAACAGGCCGCCGTCTTTGGAGATGCCCTGCGCGATCGCCTGGGCGGATGAAACAGACTTGCTTTTATCTTGTGTGGAATGGTATAACATATAGACCCTCCTGACCCATTATAATCAATTTATTATACCACATCGGCGGTCATTAAGCAAGTATTAGGCTGAAAAAAGAGATAATTATTCGCCATCAAAAGGATAAAAATAGCATAGATTTTTGAAAATTTATTTTGCTATAATACACACATCAAAACAGAAACGGAGAACGAATATGGTATTTGAAAAGCTATACAGGGAATTCGCCTCGCTGAACGAGATAAAAGCAATCGCGCTGGGCGGATCGCGCGCAACAGACAACTATGACGCACAGTCGGACTATGACCTGTACCTCTATTGTGACGGTATTCCGTCAGAGGCAGTCAGAACAGAGATATTGAACCGGCACTGCTCCTACATCGAGCTGAATAACCAATACTGGGAAACCGAGGACGACTGTACGCTGAATAACGGCATCGACATCGATATTCTGTACCGCGATATGCAGGATTTCGGCGAAGGGATCGCTCGGGTCGTCGAACAATATCAGGCGAGCAACGGATATACGACCTGTATGTGGCACAACCTGAACACCTGCAAGATCCTGTACGATGAGACGGGTGAACTGGCGGCGTTGAAAAAGCGCTTTGCCGTCCCCTACCCCGATCAGCTGAGAGCCGAGATCATCGGGCGCAACAGAAAGCTGTTAAGCGGATATCTGCCGTCCTACGAAGGTCAGATCCTCAAGGCGTCAAAGCGACATGATATTGTTGCTGTCAATCACCGGACAGCAGCATTCTTAGAATCATATTTCGACATCATATTTGCCTTGAACCGCATGACGCACCCGGGCGAGAAGCGGATGATCGAGATCGCAAAAAGAGATGCAAACATCTTACCCGCTGATTTTGAAAAGAATATCGACGCACTGTTCGAAAGCTTGTACGGGAACAGCGAGACCGTCACAGAAATTCTTAGGAGAATCATCGATCATCTGGACGATGTATTAGCGAAAAGCAACGAATAAACTAATACTAAGTATCAACAAAACACTTTAACATCTATTGCATCTAATTTCACATAGCTGTGTTGGCGTCCCCGAAGAATGACTGGCGTCAGCCTGCCTGCGCTCTTCGCCTTGCTCTGTAAAATTATCTGCTAATATCTGTTTTAATCTTTTTATTGCTACTTAGTATAATGAAAAACCGCCGACGATCTCGGCGGTTTTGTTTCACGTGAAACGTATGTTCTATTAGCGTGGTAACACTTTAAAATCTTGCATAAGGTTCAGTTTGAGAGAAAGCCGCTTTGATGTGGTTGACGGAAACGAGCTTTCCAGCGGCACGGTCGATCTCGACCTCGATGATATCAAACCGCGGCTGGAGGAGCGATTTCTTTTTGTCGAGATAATACGCGGCGGTGCGCATAATGTGGAATTGCTTGCGCTTATCCACGGCGTATTGACCCCTCAGAAAAGGATCGGCGGAGCGGGTCTTGACCTCAACAAAAACGATGGCGTCACCCTTTTGGGCGATGATATCGATCTCTCCGAGTTTGGTTTTATAATTCTTTTCGAGAATTTTGTATTTGGATTTTTTCAGGTAATCGGCGGCGCGTTTTTCGCCCAGCGCGCCGAATTGTCGGTGGGAATAGGATTTGGTCATAGGTGTGGCTGAGGTTGCGGACGATCAATGATCGTCCCTACGGTTGGGTGGATATGCTTCGCGGAAAAAGGGATCGGACAGATAGGCTTTCGGGACGTCGAGGCGCCGTCCCCTACATTATGTTGATTTGCTTCGCGTGTAGACGGGATTTAGCTGAAGGGTTGCGGACGATCAATGATCGTCCCTACGGTTGGGTGGATATGCTT
>OMTA01000299.1 GCA_900313895.1 uncultured Eubacteriales bacterium
GAATGGGTCTCCTCCATGATGTAGATATTGTAGGGGCTGAAATACCCGGGCTTTGCCCAGCCGACGTTCTCGAGATTGGAGAGCATTTTAGACTGACGGTAGAGATAGTACGGCTGCCAACCGCCGTCGGATAGCTGCTGTGTGGCATAGGCGAGCATCTCGGATGTATAGCCGTGTTCACGTTCCGCTAAGGCGGCGTTGACGCGCGCCGAACGTTTGACGGCAAGGGTGTGGACGGTCACGCTCTCGGGATCGAGGTCGCGGACGGTATTGATCGTCGAGCGAAAGCTATCGGGCGTATCGGAGGTAAGCCCGGCGATCAGATCCATGTTGATATTGTCAAAGCCCAGTTCGCGGGCCAAGTGATAGGCGTCGAGGGTCTGGCGTGAAGTATGCTTGCGGCCGATCGTCTCGAGAACGCTGTCGTTGAAGGTCTGGGGGTTGATCGAAATGCGGGTGACGGCGTGGCATTTGAGAGCAAGGAGCTTTTCGCGCGTGACGGTATCGGGACGGCCTGCCTCGACGGTGAACTCGGCGCAATCGGAAAGGTCGAAGTCCGCCTCTATCTCCGAAAGCAACAGATCGAGCTGTTCGGCGGACAGGGTCGTCGGTGTGCCGCCGCCGATGTAGACGGATAAAAGGCGCAGATCGAGCTGCTTTGACAGCGCGGCGGTATAGCGGATCTCGCGCAGCAGAAGCGGGAGGTAATCGTCGATCAGCTTCTTTGCCTTTTCGATCGACTGGCTGACAAAGGAACAATAGTTGCAGCGCGTCGGGCAGAACGGGATCGACACATACAGCGAAAAGGATCGCTTTGAAGAGCGGGAGAGAATCGCGCGCTGGTTCAAGGCGACCCGCAGGGCGAGGTCGGTCTTTTCCTCGCTGACCATCAGGGTATCGCGGAAATAGGTTTTTGCCGCCTCTTCCCCATCTTGATCCGCGAGGGTGGAAAAGAGCTTGATGGGGCGCACGCCGGTCAGAATGCCCCACGGGAGTGTGCGTCCCGAGGCGCGCGACAGCAGTGCGTACAGAAGCTGTGCCATCGTCAGCTCGTCATCGTCGCCGCATGGGGCGCTGAGCGCGTCATGAAAGCCGTTTATCCTCACCTCCACCGACACGCGGTCGGTCACGGAGGTCAGGATATACGGCTCTTGCGGTGCGTCATATTCGTGGATCACCTGAAGATCGTCGGCAAAGAAAAATGCCCGCGTCAGGTTCTCCATTTCGTAATGGTATTTGTGATTGTGGATATAGAGATTCATAAGATCGTTACTGCATAAACGGATTGTACTTTCGCTCGTGGTCGAGGGTGGTGAACATGGAATGGCCGGGAAAAATGTTGTAGTTGACATCGAGGTTTTTGACGCGCTCGACAGACTGCATCATCGCACGCGGATCGGAGGTCTCGAAGTCCGTTCTGCCGATACTCTCGCAGAAAATGGTATCGCCGGAGAACATCAGGTCATCGACCAGATAGCATCCGCTGCCGGCGGTATGGCCGGGCGTATGGATGAAGGTCAGCTCGCTCTCGCCGAGCTTGACGGTATCGCCGTCGTGCAAAAGGCGATCTACGGTGAACGCATTCAGGCGGATATTGTGGACGGAGGTGCGGTTATACAGACCGTTTTGCAAGAGATCCATCTCCGCTTCACAGGCGCAGACGGTGGGATGGTAGCGCTCGCAAAGTGCGGCGACGCCGAGGATATGGTCGTAATGACCGTGGGTCAAGAGGATATAATCGAGCTTTCCGCCGAGCTGATCGATCTGTTCATACAGAGCGGGACATTCGTCGCCGGGATCGATGACCGCCAAGGCGCCGGTCGCCTCGTCGCACAGAAGATAGCAATTGGTCGCGATCTCGCCGACTACATAATGATAAATCTGAATCATTTTTTCAACTCTCCCGAATCGAGTAGGATGGTAACGGGGCCATCGTTTAGCAGTTCGACCTGCATATCCGCGCCGAACTCGCCGGTTTTGACGGTGGCGACGCCCTCGTTCTTTATTCTTTTACAGAAATATAAATATAAACGGT
>OMTA01000297.1 GCA_900313895.1 uncultured Eubacteriales bacterium
AAAACAAAAAAAGTTGCATATTATTATGCAACTCACAAAAAATAGTAGAGAATCTTTCAATTTTATACGAGGTGGTTTCTATTTTCACCGAAAACTATGAACATAACAAAAGCCTGCTTGTCCGACTGCTCCGTTCGGACGATTGCTTTGATATCATCGAGCGCAATATTATTCTTTCAAAGAAAAAAGCGGTCATTTTCTACGTCAACGGTCTGGTCAAGGACGACATCATGGAAAAGCTGATGGAGTTCTTCTATACCCAGACCGAACCGTCCTTTTTAAAGGACGCCCATACCTTCGCCGAGAACTGCGTTCCCTATGTTGAGATCAGCGTCGTCAATAATCCCGACGACGTCATCAAAAACGTCCTCTCGGGCATCCCCTGCCTGATGGTTGAGGGCTTCTGCGAATGTCTTGCCTTCGATATGCGCACCTATCCCCAGCGCGGCACCTCCGAGCCGGAGGATGACAAGGTGTTGCGCGGCAGCAAGGACGGCTTTGTCGAGACGGTGATCTTCAATTCCGCTCTGATCCGCCGCCGTATCCGCGACACCAATTTCATCACCAAGGCGATGACCGTCGGCAGAGAATCCAAGACCGATATCATCGTCTGCTATATGGATAACCGCGTCGATCACAGTCTGCTCAAAAAGCTGATCGAGCGCATCAAGGGACTTCAGATCGACAGCCTGTCGATGAACCAGCAAAGCCTGATCGAGGCGATGTATCAGAGCAAGTGGCTCAATCCGTTCCCGAAGGTCAAGTATACCGAACGTCCGGATGTCGCGGCGGCGGTCTGTCTCAAGGGCAACATCGTCATCCTTGTGGATAACTCTCCCTCCGCGCTGTTGATCCCGACCTCGATCTTCGACGTACTGGAGGAAGCCGACGACTACTACTTCCCGCCGATCACCGGTACCTATATCCGCATCGCGCGCTATCTGATCACGATCAGCTCCGTCCTGCTGACGCCCCTGTGGCTCCTGTGTCTCCAAAATCCCGACTACGTCCCCGAGGTGTTCCGTTTTGTCCTTCAAACCGAGCCCATCCATCTGCCGATCTTCTGGCAGCTGATCATCATCGAGATCTGCATCGACGGACTGCGCCTCGCCGCCCTGCATACGCCCTCCAGCCTGACCTCGGCGCTCGGCATCATCGGCGCGATCGCCTTCTCCCAGTTCGCCATCGACGCGGGATGGTTCACCACCGCGTCCACCCTCTACATGGCGTTCGTCACCATCGCCAACTACAGCCAGCCCAACTACGAGCTGGGCTACTCTTTAAAATATATCCGCGTGATGCTGCTGACCCTGACCTATCTTCTCAATCTCATCGGCTTTATTCTCGGCATCGCTATCATCTTCATCTTGCTTCTGACCAACAAGACCATCTCCGGCAAAAGCTACCTCTATCCCCTCATCCCCTTCAAGCCGAAGGAACTGGTCAAAAAGCTGACCCGCATCCGCGTCAAACAATAATCATAAGTAAAACTTATACAAAAGTCCCGCAACCGAGATTGAAAGGCTGCGGGATTCGTTTTATAATAGAATCAATCAGCCAGAAAGGATGATCATGATGAAAAAATGGATCGCATTACTGTTAGCGGCGGTTCTGGTATTCTCCCTTGCCGCGTGCGGCAGCAGCTCCGAGAAAGCGGAGAAAAAAGATTCTCCATCGTCCTCGGAGCAAAAGACGGATACCGCCGAGACAAAAGCTCCCTCCGACAATACGAAAACGGATACCCCTGCCGCCGATACCAAGGCGCTCGTCGTCTATTTCTCCCGCACAGGCGAGCAGTACGGCGTCGGCGAGATCGAAAAGGGCAACACCGCCATCGTCGCCGAGATGATCGCCGAACAGACCGGCGCGAGCACCTTTGAGATCAAGCCCAAAAACGACAACTATCCGACAACCTACGACGCGCTGACCGACATCGCCAAAGAGGAGCAGAACGAGAACGCCCGGCCGGCGTACAAAGGCGAGCTGCCGGAGCTGTCGGGCTACGATACGATCTTCATCGGCGCGCCGGTGTGGTGGGGCGACTGGCCGATGATCATGTATACCGT
>OMTA01000296.1 GCA_900313895.1 uncultured Eubacteriales bacterium
GACCGCCGAGACCTATACAGGCCCCAACGGTGAAAAACGCGAGACCATCGAGATCCCCGAGGATATGAAGGATCTGGCTCAGGAATATCACGAGAAGCTCATCGAGTCCGTTGCCGAGACATCTGAAGAGCTGATGGACAAGTATTTCTCCGGCGAGGAGCTGACTGTCGACGAGATCAAGGCTGCTATCCGCAAGGCGACTATCGCCAACGAGATGGTTCCCGTATGCTGCGGTACCTCTTATCGCAACAAGGGCGTTCAGAAGCTGCTTGACGCGATCGTCGATTATATGCCCGCTCCCACCGATATCCCCGCTATCAAGGGCGAGGATGTGAATACAGGCGAAGAAATCGAGCGTCACGCGAGCGACGACGAGCCGTTCTCGGCTCTCGCGTTCAAGATCGCGACCGACCCCTATGTCGGTAAGCTCTGCTTCTTCCGCGTTTACTCCGGTAAGGTTGAGAAGGGTACCTCCGTTTACAACTCTACCAAGGGTAAGCATGAGCGTATCGGCAGAATCCTGCAGATGCACGCTAACGACAGAAAGGATATCGAGGTCTGCTACGCAGGTGATATCGCTGCCGCTGTCGGTCTGAAGAACACTACCACCGGCGACACACTCTGTGACGAAAACAATCCTGTTATCCTGGAATCCATGGAGTTCCCGGAGCCGGTTATCAAGGTTGCTATCGAGCCCAAGACCAAGGCAGGTCAGGAGAAGATGGGTATCGCTCTCGCAAAGCTCGCGGAAGAGGATCCCACCTTCAAGGCTTATACCGATGAGGAAACAGGCCAGACCATCATCGCCGGCATGGGTGAGCTTCACCTTGAGATCATCGTAGACAGACTTCTTCGTGAGTTTAAGGTCGAGGCTAACATCGGTAAGCCTCAGGTCGCCTACAAAGAGACCATCCGCAAGGAAGCGGACGTCGATCAGAAATACGCCCGTCAGTCCGGCGGTAAAGGTCAGTACGGTCATGTCAAGCTCCGTATCTCTCCGAACCCCACCAAGGGCTATGAGTTCGTCAACTCTGTTGTCGGCGGCGCGATCCCGAAGGAATATATCCCCGCTGTTGACGCGGGTATCCAGGGCGCAATGCTCAGCGGTGTACTTGCCGGCTACAATGTCGTAGACGTCAAGGCAGAGTTATACGACGGCTCCTACCACGAGGTCGACTCATCTGAGATGGCGTTCAAGATCGCCGGTTCCATGGCGTTCAAAGAGGCGATGAAGAAGGCCGATCCGGTTCTGCTCGAACCGATCATGAAGGTCAGCGTCGTTGTTCCCGAGGAGTACGCAGGTACCGTATTCGGCGACTTCAACGCGCGCCGCGGCACCGTAACCGGTCAGGAGATCGATAACGGTACTGCAAGAATCTTTGCCAATGTTCCGCTTTCCAATATGTTCGGTTACGCGACAGACCTGCGTTCCAAGACTCAGGGCCGCGGTAACTATGTAATGGAGCCCTCGCATCACGCTGAGGTTCCCAAAAACATTGGTGAGGAGATCATGTCCGAGCGCTCTAAGAAGAACTGATCATCGACATGATTTGACCGCATATGACACAACCGGTTGAGCCGTATTCGGAAGATCGACACAATTAGTTGTGGAAATTTGCAAAAAGCTATTGCAATTCGTGAAAAGAATTGATACAATAACCGTGATGGTTAATTTGATTTAACAATTAAAGGAGGATTTTTTCCAATGGCAAGACAAAAGTTCGAAAGAAATAAGCCCCATGTAAACATCGGTACCATCGGTCACGTTGACCATGGTAAGACAACTCTGACTGCTGCTATCACAAAGGTTCTGAACTTCGGCGGTTCTGCTGACTTCGTTGATTATGCAAACATCGATAAGGCTCCCGAAGAGAGAGAGCGTGGTATCACAATCAACACCGCTCACGTTGAGTACGAGACTGCTAAGCGTCACTATGCTCACGTTGACTGCCCCGGCCATGCTGACTATGTCAAGAACATGATCACCGGTGCTGCTCAGATGGACGGCGCTATCCTTGTTGTTTCCGCTGCTGACGGTCCTATGCCCCAGACTCGTGAGCACATCCTGCTCTCTCGTCAGGTTGGCGTTCCCTATATCG
>OMTA01000295.1 GCA_900313895.1 uncultured Eubacteriales bacterium
GGAAGCCCCGTCTACAGCGGGGTGATGATGTAGTTCCACAAAAGCATGATGGCGAGCATCGAGAAAGATCCGGCGATCAGTCCCACGATCGCGCGGGAGAGGGATTTTTTGCGCGAATAGATCGCGGTGGAAACGCCGATGAATACGCCCGACGCCAAAAAGTTCATCAAAAAGCCGATAAGTCCGGAATCGCTGATCGTGATCATCTCGACAAAGCAGACGATCAGCGACATGACCAGTCCCGCGATCGGCCCGAAGATGAAGCCGCCGACGGTCAGCACGACATCCTTCGGCTCGTAGGTGAGAAAGCCGCCGATGTTCGGAATCCGCAAAAAAACATCCGCGGCGATCGCAAGCGCAGAAAGCATCGCCATGCAGACAAGCGCTCTGACTCTTTCGTTGGTTTTGGTTGACATAAAATCTCCTTGTGTCAGTGACACAGATATGACGTTGGATTTCATAAAAAAGCTCCGTAGGAATTCGGGAAACCTACGGAGCATCTTTTTACGCAATCATATCTTCTCTCATCCGGACTGATATCGACCTGTGTCGATAATTACCGTCGGTTACGGAATCACACCGTATCATGCCCTAAGGCTCGCAGACTATACTGCCGGTCGGGAATCGCACCCTACCCCGAAGATTATATTCTCTTGTGTTGATCTCTCAACAATAGTATATTAGCACGATACGTGCGGTGTGTCAAGACAGTTACTTTTTTGTGCCTCGCTTGAAGAGCTTGTGATAGACCCTGACGGGGAAGAAGTGGTTGATGCGGAAGAGCCTTCTGCGATCTTCCTCGGTTCGCGCCGACAGCTCCTCGTACTTTGATTTATATTCGTCGGAGAGCTTTTTGAGCGATTTGACCTCTTTCTTCAGCTCGCGGATCTGGGCGCGGCGCTCCATGTCGGATCTAAAAAGCGCCTGATAGCAGTAGCGTCCGCGGGAGAGCTTGGTACGGTAGTCGGTGATATCATCCTTGATCCCGCTCTCCTGCATACTCATCAGATGGCTGACATCGGTGAAAGAGAAGGGGCTTTCGGCGGGCTTGTTCAGGATCTCGCCGAGCGTCTGATATAGGAAGGTGTACAGCGTCATCAGGTAGTTTTCGTCCGCCTTGAAGCCGCGGTCGTCCAGAAGATCCTGCGTCATCCGCAGCACGACCTCGGGCGTGCAGTACTCCATCTCGAGCGCGCGGTCGGGATAGCCGATATTCTGATAAAAATAGGGGATCTTTTCGTTCCAGACCATGTCGATCGAGGGGATATCCAGCGCGTAGGAGATGATCGCGCTGTGCATACGGATCGCGAGTACCGTATCGAAGCCCGCGATCGCGCACACGACCTCGCGGGTGGAATCGGGGGAGATCAGCTTGTCGTCGGAGACGCCGATCTGACGCGCAATATATGCCATCGAGTTGTTGTCCAGCACGCTTCCGTTGGTGAAGAAGCGATAGTCGATGCCTTTTTCGTCGAACAGCTTGACAAGGCCGCCGAAATATGTCGCCTCGTCATCGAGCGTCCATTTTTTGCCGTTGGCTTTGAACAAGCCGCCGCGCACGACGTTCAGTCCTACGACACGGTGTGTTTTTGCCTTTTTGGTCTCGAGTACCTCGTTGCGATAGATGTGCTTTGTCCACACGGCGGGATCGCATACGGAAACGACCTCAAAGCCGCAGCCCTCGGTGAAAGGGGTGAAGGCGTCGACCGTTTCGCGCACGGACATCGCGCGGACGCACTTGCGGCGTAGGATCGCGTTCAGCCGCGCGCCGCTCTCATCGTTTGCGTGCATATTGTTGATGCCCAGCGAGGAGAATACGACGGGGATGCCTTTTTCGTCGGCAAGGGAGGTGATGGCGTCGATCGCGTCAAACGAGCCGAGGTTGTTGAAGCCGAACATCGCGCCGCCGGAGAAGAAGATCAGATCGGCAGAGGCGACCTTCTCTTCGTCGATCTCTTTGATGTGCATATTGTCGATGACATAATCATCGTCGGTGCAGCCCAGATTCTTCAGCGCGACGGTCAGCAGACGGTCGAAGCAGATGCGGATCAGCATATCGCCGAAGTTGTCGTCAAAGAAGGAAATAGTCAGGATTTTCATAAACAGAAG
>OMTA01000294.1 GCA_900313895.1 uncultured Eubacteriales bacterium
ATCGGCATGAAGAAAAAGCTCTGCACCTTGAAGTATACGCCGTAAACCGCGATCGCGGTGGAGGTGAAGCCGATCAGGATGATGTTCATCAGGTTGGAGTAGTTGTCGCTCTGGCTGCCGATCTCGTTGTTGTTGACGGTGTACTTGTGATCCTTGTACATCAGCTCGCCGATCGGAGAGATAACCGCCGCGGTACCGCAGCCCCACGCCTCTTCAAGCGTACCGTCTGCCATCGCGGCAGCAAGCTCGTCAACAGACAGAAGTCTTTCTTCTACCTTGTAGCCTTCGCTCTTGAGTACGTCGATGATCGACTTGCGGGTCACGCCGGGAAGGATAGAACCGGAGAGCATCGGAGTGACGACGGTGCCGTTGATCTTGAACATAACGTTCATCGCGCCGACTTCCTCAATGTACTTGCGCTCTACGCCGTCGAGCCAGAGAACCTGAGAATAGCCCTGCTGCTCGGCGCGCTCGCCCGCGCGGTTGGAAGCGGCGTAGTTGCCGCCGCACTTTGCGTAGCCGGTGCCGCCGCGTACGGCGCGGACATCCTCGTCCTCGATCATGATCTTGACGGGATTGATGCCCTCTTTGTAGTAAGAGCCGACAGGGGACGCGATGATGATAAACTCCGCGTTGTGAACAGCGTGAACGCCGAGGCTCTCGTCGTTACCGAACATGAACGGTCTGAGATACAGGGATGTACCGGGAGCGGACGGAGTCCAGTCTTGTTCGAGCTTGACGAACTCTTTTAACGCCTGCATGAAGTCCTCTTCGGGCATCTGGGGCAGGCAGAGACGCTCTGCGGAATTGTTCATACGACGGATATTCTCGATCGGTCTGAACAGCTGAACCTTTCCGTCTGCGCGGCGATATGCCTTGAGTCCTTCGAAGATCTCGGAGCCGTAGTGCAGAACGGTGGAAGCGGGATGGATGGAAAGGCGCTCAAAGGGAACGATGCGGGCATTGTGCCAGCCTTCCTCGCTGTTCCAGCTCCACATAAACATATGGTCGGTGAAAATCTTGCCGAAGCCGAGGGTCGAAGGATCGGGCTTTGCGGCAGGATTGGGATTTAATGTAACTTTGATATCCATGATGATGATCTCCTTTCATGTGTAGTATAGCGGGAGGAGCAAGCCCCTCCCCTACTGTTTATAGCGATAGCTCTCCTTATCAAAGGGAGCCTTACAGCTCAGCGCCGAGTTTGATCGCTTTGAGGTTAACTTCCTTCATATCCGCATGGCGGGCGGAGATGACCTTATCGAGAGCGGCGTTGAGGCCGTCCTCGGTATAATCGCCGGTCTCTTTCAGGAGCTTGCCGACAATGATCATGTTGGCAAGATTGCCGAGCTTGTTATCGGAAGCCATTTGCGTCGCGGGTACATAGAAAACAGTGACGTCGTCACGCTTGACCTTGCGCTCGATCAGGGTGGAATCCGCGATAATCATGCCGCCGGGAACAACCGCGTCCTCGAAACGATCAAGGGACGGCAGGTTCATAGCGATCAGGATGTCGGGATTGGAAACGATCGGAGATCCGACGGGTGTGTCGGAAACGATAACGGAGCAGGAAGCGGTACCGCCGCGCATCTCGGGGCCGTAGGAGGGCAGCCAGCTGACCTGCTTATCCTCGATCAGACCCTTGTAGGCGATGAATTTGCCGGCGAAAAGGATACCCTGACCGCCGAATCCGGAGAAAAGCATATTTTTCGTAGCCATTACTCTGCCTCCTTCTGCTCAGCGGAGCGATCTTTGTATACGCCGAGAGGATAGTAGGGCAGCATATCGCTGTCGATCCAATCGAGCGCCTGCTTCGGGGTCATGCCCCAGTTGGTCGGGCAGGAAGAAACGACCTCGACAAGAGAGAAGCCTTTGCCGTCAATCTGGTTCTGGAACGCCTTTTTGATCGCCTTCTTAGCGGCGCGGATATTTTTGACATTGTTGACGGTGACGCGCTCGAGGTACTCGGGGCCTACCAGCTCAGAAAGCATCTCGCAAACCTTGATCGGATAGCCGCAAGCCTTGGGATCACGACCGTAGGGAGAGGTCTGGGTGACCTGACCGACCAGAGAGGTCGGCGCCATCTGACCGCCGGTCATGCCGTAGATCGCATTATTGATA
>OMTA01000293.1 GCA_900313895.1 uncultured Eubacteriales bacterium
GTACTCGATCGGCTCATGCAGAACGCCGTCGATCATCTTGGTGATGACCTGAGGACGGCTGACCTGGAACTCGTAGCCCTCGCGGCGCATGGTCTCGATCAGGATGGAAAGATGCAGCTCGCCGCGTCCGGAAACCTTGAAGGTATCGGCAGAATCGGTCTCTTCTACGCGCAAAGCGACGTTGGTCTCGACCTCTTTGAACAGACGGTCGCGGATATTTCGCGAGGTGACATACTTGCCCTCGCGTCCCGCGAACGGCGAATTGTTGACGATAAAGTTCATCGAAACGGTCGGCTCATCGATCTTGACAAAGGGCAGCGGATCGATATGGTCGGTGTCGCAGATGGTCTCGCCGATGTTGATATCGGAAATACCGGAGATGCAGACCAGATCGCCCATCTCGGCGTTGTCGCACTCGACGCGCTTGAGTCCCTCGAACTCGTAGAGCTTGGAGATGCGGACGTTTGAGGTCGTACCGTCCTGATGGCAGAGTACAGCGGACTGGCCGGATTTGATCCTGCCGCGCTCAACACGACCGATACCGATGCGTCCGACATATTCGTCGTACTCAATATTGGAAACCAACAGCTGGAGAGGGGCTTCGAGCTCGCCCTCGGGGGCGGGGATCTCGCGGATGATCGCCTCAAACAGCGGCTTCATATCGGGCTCCATGTTCTGATAATCCAGCGAGGAGACACCTTCGCGGGCGGATGCGTATACCACCGGGAACTCGAGCTGATCTTCATCCGCGCCGAGCTCGATGAACAGATCGAGGACTTCGTCGATGACTTCTTCCGGGCGCGCGCCGTCACGGTCGATCTTATTGACAACGACCAGCGGCTTTTTGCCCAGTCCCAGCGCCTTCTTCAAGACAAAACGCGTCTGCGGCATACAGCCCTCGAACGCGTCGACCAGCAGCAGCACGCCGTCGACCATCATCAGGATACGCTCTACCTCGCCGCCGAAATCGGCGTGTCCGGGAGTATCGACGATATTGATCTTGGTGTCCTGATACATGACGGACGTATTTTTTGACAGGATCGTGATACCGCGCTCGCGCTCGAGGTCGTTGGAATCCATGACGCGTTCGTTGACGACTTCGTTAGAGCGGAAGATACCCGACTGACGGAGAAGCTGATCGACCAAAGTGGTCTTTCCGTGGTCAACGTGAGCGATGATCGCGATATTGCGTAAATTTTCTCTTTTTGCCATACTTTTCACCTTAGTTTTTCATAATATACCATCAAAAATTATACCACATCTGTACCCTCAATACTATGTTGATTTTCACTGAAAATCCTATCATTATCTGTAATTTTTTGAAATATAAGAGTGATTCATAATTCTAATAATATATTTACTTTATGCCGTTAAAGTGGTATAATATTCTTTGTATCAGCTGACAGAATTCTATCGTATTATTTTGACCGTATGGTTACTCGCTTTGCCCGGACAATCATACAATTCCTCAGTCAGCTTTGCTGTCAGCTCCTTTTACCGAAAGGAGCCTAAAGTTCGGCGGCGGAAAGGTCGCCACCTTTTTACTGCCTTTCCCGATAGATAGTACAATTTCAGGAGGTATATTATGGGACTTACGATTGCTGAAAAAATCATCAAGAACCATCTTGTCACCGGCGAGATGGTCAAGGGTACGGATATCGGTATCCGTATCGACCAGACATTGACACAGGACGCCACCGGTACGATGGCGTATCTGGAATTTGAAACGATGGGTATCGACCGCGTTCGCACCGAGCGCTCGGTCGCGTATATCGATCACAACACCCTGCAGACAGGCTTTGAGAACGCGGATGATCACCGCTTTATCCAGACGGTTTGTAAGAAGCACGGTATCTGGTTCTCGCGTCCCGGCAACGGTATCTGTCATCAGGTTCATCTCGAGCGCTTCGGGATCCCCGGCAAGACGCTGATCGGCTCAGACTCGCACACTCCCACCGGCGGCGGCATCGGTATGCTGGCGATCGGCGCGGGCGGTCTGGACGTCGCGGTCGCGATGGGCGGCGGCGAATACTACATCACCATGCCGAAGATCGTCAAGGTAGAGCTTGTCGGCGAATTGCAGGAAAATGTCAGCGCGAAGGATATCA
Organism: uncultured Eubacteriales bacterium; assembly: GCA_900313895.1. Lineage (GTDB taxonomy): Bacteria > Bacillota > Clostridia > Oscillospirales > Acutalibacteraceae > Ruminococcoides. The sequence continues at coordinate 2,109 of OMTA01000293.1, forward strand.
TCCTTGAGGTGTTGCGCAGAATGTCCGTCA
>OMTA01000292.1 GCA_900313895.1 uncultured Eubacteriales bacterium
TATCGCGATCGAGGATCATATCCGCGAGACCGCCGGCGATACGTTGAAATTCTTCCGTGAAAACGGCGTTACCGTCAAGGTCATCTCCGGTGATAACCCCCTGACCGTCAGTATGATCGCACAGAAATGCGGCATCGTGAATGCGGATAAATACATCTCTTTGGCGGATGTGCCGCTTGAAGATATCCCGAAGATCGCGGAGGAATACACCGTGTTTGCACGCGTATCTCCCGAGCAGAAAGAGGCGCTTGTCGCTGCTTTGCAGGATAAGGGTCACAAGGTCGCAATGACCGGCGACGGCGTCAATGATATCCTTGCCCTGCGCCGTTCCGATTCCTCCATCACTTTCGCCAAGGCGACCGACGCGGCAAAGTCTTGCTCCGACGTCGTTCTGCTCGATAACGATTTCAGCCACCTGAAAGAGGTTGTGGGAGAGGGAAGACGTGTCATCGGTAATATCCAGAAAACCGCGGTTCTCTATCTGATGAAATCCACGATCGTTTTCATCCTTGCGTTTGCGCTGATCCCTCTTGCAAAAGCACAGATGTGGTTCTCAATCGAGAATATGTATATGCTCGAGGCGGCGGTCATCGGTACAGGCGGTTTCCTGCTTTCATTGGAGCCCAGACGTACTCCTGTCAGGGGATCGTTCATGAAGAACATCGTTTCCCAGTCGATCACGGCAGGCGCCCTTGCTACCGTTGCGGTACTGCTTCCGATCCTGCTGAATACGATCCCGAAGTATTACGGTTACACACCGTTTATCATGGACGATAACGTTCGCCCGATGATGACGGTGCTCACCTCGATCGCCGGTGTCGTTGTCGTATTCTCCATGTGTATTCCGTTCAATAAGTATCGTTCCAAGGCGCTCGCGGCGGTGCTGTTTGTCGCTTCGTTCCTCGGATTGATGCTGCCGACCTCTTATATCGGCGGTCAGGCGATCGGAGCAGATATGGTTCGCTTTGACGCTGCGGCAGGACAGAACTTCTTTGATTCTCAGCTGGTGTTTGAGATGTTCCGCCCGATGAACTCTCCGGTTATCAGGGAGCTTATTTCCGATGATAATAACTTTGTCATCCTGCGAGTGTTCCTCTATGTCGCGATCCCCGCGTTCATTCTGGTTCGCTTTGCTGTTGAGAACTTCGCGCGCAAAGAGTACAAGGATGTCAAAACAGGACGCGCTTTCCGTATCGGACGCCGCCTGATGCTGACGGCAGGCTTTGTGCTGATCCTTCAGGCTTTCCTGATGGTCGCGACCCTCCTTTTATCTTATACCGATATCAGCCAGGAGATCGGCTTGGCGGGATATATCATCTATGCTGCGATCATCCTGATCATCATAGCGGTTCAGTTTGCAATCGGCGTGATCGGCTATCTTGTCTGGAAAGATCCGACCAGAAAACGCATCAAAATCGGTTTTATTTCCGCAATCGTGCTGTTTGTTCTGTCGATCCTTCCGGTGATCCTTACCGGCAGTATCGATGATTCCGGCGATCCTCTGATCTTTGCCGACAGCGTGGTAACGCTGATCATCTCCGTCGGTTACATTATCGGTGCGATCATTGTCCGCGCTAATTTGAAAATGGCGCGTGCAAAACGAGTTAATTGATTCAAAAGCATTCAAAAAGGGTAACCGCTTGGTTACCCTTTTTTGCACCCGTCAGGAGCACTTAATTATGAAAAGAACAGGGTATCCGACGGGATACCCTATACTTATGGTGCGCCTGACATTTGTCGAATAAGGAGGATCGGCGGATATCGTCTTTGGATCGCCCAGCAAACGACAGAAGTTCAATCTGCGATCTCCTTATAAACAGTCCGCAGGACTGTTTTTACCTTCGGATTTCAGCGACTTCGCGCTTTATCCTCGGCACAGTCGCCTTCAAGTCCTGTCAGGAGCACTTTATTATGAAAAGGAAAAGGGCATCCATACGGATACCCAATATTTATGGTGCACCTGACATTTGTCGAATAAGGAGGATCGGCGGATATCGTCTTTGGATCGCCCAGCAAACGACAGAAGTTCAATCTGCGCTCTCCTTAAAAACAGTCCGCAGGACTGTTTTTACCTTCGGATTTCAGCGACTTCGCGCTTTATCCTCGGCACAGTCGCCTTCAAGTCCTGTCAGGAGCACTT
>OMTA01000291.1 GCA_900313895.1 uncultured Eubacteriales bacterium
TTTCGGCATTCGGATCGGTTTGATTGATGTACCTGAATCGTAGCGAAAAATTCATATATACATACACGTATAATATAACATAAAAACGTTAAATTGTCTACAATAATCCTGCAAAAATCTGCGGAATTTGCAGGCAATTTTGCCATGGTTTGTCCTTTTTTGAAAAACGCTTTTGAGAGCGGATCACAGAGCCGAAATGTTGTACAAAATCATATGAAGATTTTTGTGAAAAAAGACCTTTTATGGAATGAGGAATTAGGAATTAGGAATGTTCGGATTATATCAAACGTTGATCGTAGGGACGACCGTTTTAATTAGGAATTAGAAATTAGGAATGAGGAATTAATTTGTAGGGACGTTAGATAGAATCCGTAGGGACGAGCAGTGCTCGTCCGTTACGTCGATGTTCCAGCAAGGTTTCGGACGGTCAATGACCGTCCCTACAGAATACTTCCTAACAAAAAAAGACCATACCGCCGACGCGTATCGGCAATATGGTCTGTGGTCTGATATTTTACGGCAGCAGGATCGAGAGGATCGCCTTGTTCTCGAGCGGCAGGTAGTAGGTGGTATAGCCGAGCCAGTCGGGATGGATGCCGTCGCTTCTTTCGAGATCGTCGCGGTACATGGTATAGCGGTCGCGCATCTCGGGGATCTCGGTATTAAGGACGGTGTCCGTATAGATATCCACGGTATGGGCGTTGTACCTCTTCGCGATCATGAGCCCGTATTCGCCGAGCTGCTGCTCCAGCTCCTCGGAGCTGACGACCATGTTATGGTTGCGCGTGTAGAGGACAGGGGTATCGCCCCAGTAGGAGCGGATCATCTTGAACGCGGATTCCAGTCCGGCGGAGAAGGTGCTTTTCTCCGGAGCGGCGGGATCAAAGCTGTCGGGCGTCTGCCCTTTGCGGATCAGGGAGAGGTCGTTGGTGCCGCCGTTGAGGAAGATGATATCCGCCTTGTAGCCCGCGTCGTGAGCGGTCTTGATCCTGTCCGGGATATGGACGCGGCCGTTATTGCAGGTGCCCATGGTCGCGCCGCAATAGGAGTAGTTGATGAACTGCATCCCGTACTTTTCGCAGATCATGCGGCAGGAGCCGTAGCCATTGTTGCCGTAGCCGTACATGATGCTGTCGCCGAACGCGAGCGCCTGCTTGCCCTTGAGCCGGGTGTAGCGCTCGACCTCCTTGCGCATCGACTCGAACTCGTCCGGGCTGATCAGCGCGTCGGGATAGATGCGATCGCTGCTGTTCGGATAGAAGTAGCCGAGGAAGACGGTGGTTTTCAGATCGGCGCTGTCGCTGTCGATAAAGTTGACGCTCTTGGAATGGGAGGGGTACCGAAGCTCTTTGACGAGTATCTGTGAGGCAGTCCTGCGGTTGAGGATCGCGCCCTGAGCGGTCGTCTGATCCGCCGCTTTTCCGAGGATGCGGCAGACTTCGGCGTTGAACTGCTCCGCCGTGTAGACCGGCTGATCGGGATCGAGGTGGTAGTCAAAGGTGTAACCGTCTTTGTGATAAGGACCCAGCTGCGCTTTCTGATCATCGATACAGCAGACGGTGAAGCACCGATCGCCGCTGCCGTTATCTTCAGAGTAGAGATAGGTGTTCTCGGTGGTGTCGGCAAGATCGCGCCAATCATCGCCGTCCCTGACAGACAGGCGATAGCCGTAGGCGTTATTTGACATATTCCAGCTCAGCAGCAGACCCGATGCGGTCTCCTGACAGCGGATCTCCGGCGCGCCGAAGTAGGTGAAGCGGCTGCCCGCGGTATCATAGGCGCTGGTATAGGCGTTGTTCTCGGCGGTGACACAGCACACGGTGTAGGTCTCCTTCTGACCGCTGCGGACGTCGGTATCGAGGAAGTAGGGCGTTTCAACCTCCGCGAGGGTCTCCCAGCGGTTGCTGTTCTTTCGCATGACGCGGTAACGCTCGGCGTCCTCGATGGGATCCCAGTAGACCCTGAGCCCTTCCTCCAGATTCTCCGCGCCCTTGATCAGAGGTGTTTCGAGCAGCGCGGGAATAAAGTACTGATGCGTGTAGCCCTCGGGATAATAGGCGCTGATGACGTTGCCGCTTTCATCCAGACAACTCACGGTATAGGTGTAGTAGGCTTCATGCTCCGCGTCGTGGGTATAGGTTTCGGAAGCGGTATCCGCTATGGACT
>OMTA01000286.1 GCA_900313895.1 uncultured Eubacteriales bacterium
TTCAACCGTTTGCTTCATTCGATTCAACCTCCGTTATTCACTTTATAGAACAAATGTACTATAAAATCCTCAAAATGTCAAGTACCAATTCTATACAAAAATTCACCTAAACATATTTTTATGCACTTTGTCAACGTGAACAGCAAGAAAGCGCGCTCTGCGCGCATTTCGCATAGCCATCGCTCGTTGTTGCGTAGCAACAAACTGAGCGGGCATACAAATCTTTTTTTACTTTATTAGAAACGAGCAGTTTCTTATAAAGCAAAAAAGGCTATCGCACACTAAATGCGACAGCCCTTTTCGTTTATCATCATCCTATGCTTTGATCGGAACCTAATCCTCTTTCTTCTGCTTTTTTCGCAGCAGTCGATCCAAGCCGCAGAAAAGATACCCCGTCACGATAAACGCGACAAGCAGGATCGCGATCCATTTGACAACGCCCCATGTCCCCACCTTTTCGGGATTGAGGAAGAAATACGGGTAGATCAGCGGATCACGCCCCATGTTGTTCATAATGGATGTGTCAAAGCCCAATATTGCCGCGTGGATATAGACAAAAGCGCAATACACCAGCGGGAGGATCGTTGAGATCAGCGGATAGCTCCACTTCACCTTGCCATGCTCATAGAACAAAAACCAATCCGCAATAAACATCACCGGTAACACCATGTGGAACATCACGCATCCGATCGTTTGATTGAAAGCGGCGTCACGCTGCGGCGCGATCATGATATTGAACACCATAAAGGTCAGCAAGGTTCCCAGCATACTGATAAATTTCAACCGAGGACAGACAGAAACGTAACCATCATCCTTGCGCTTAGCGGTTTGTATCAGCTCAGCCAGCATAACGCCGAAGCACAGGTAACTGCTGATATTGGTAAAGTAGATATAAAAATCCCAATAGAATTGATTGTAGAAGAAGCCGATACCGCCCAAAGTTCCTACCAAAGCAAACGCGCAGTAGACCGATTGATAGATCAGCTGAACCGTCCTGTTTTTCATTCACATCACCATTTCCTCATAGATACGAAAAACAAAAAGCGCCTGCTGTAAAGCAAGCACTTTTGTTTGGAGGCGACACCCGGAATCGAACCGGGGAATCAGAGTTTTGCAGACTCGTGCCTTACCGCTTGGCTATGTCGCCTAATCAGTCGTTAGTTGTAAGTTGTCAGATCTTAGTCATTCTGAACCGAAACCAATATCTTGGATCTTACAACTTAGGACCTATTATTCAAAAAGGACTTAAACTTGTTAAGTCCTTTTTACGTCTTATGGAGCGGATGACGGGGCTCGAACCCGCTACCTCCACCTTGGCAAGGTGGCGCTCTACCAGATGAGCTACATCCGCAAATATTGGTGCCTCCGGACGGAATCGAACCATCGACACGGGGATTTTCAGTCCCCTGCTCTACCAACTGAGCTACAGAGGCAAAAGTGGCGACCCGGAACGGGCTCGAACCGTCGACCTCTAGCGTGACAGGCTAGCGTTCTAACCAACTGAACTACCGGGCCGTATGGTGGTGGGAACAACAGGGCTCGAACCTGTGACCCCCTGCTTGTAAGGCAGGTGCTCTCCCAGCTGAGCTATGCTCCCTAACCGTTCGCCTCTTTGTTTGCGACTTGTATATCTTACTATATTTTGAAGAAAAAGTCAAGAGGTTTTGCAAATTTATTTTAAAAAATTCTCAGGAATCCTTCGACTTCTTGTCTAGCAGCGCTTTCAGCTCATCCTCTGTGAAGTGATACTGCTTTTTGCAGAAGCGGCAATTCGCCTCTGCCCCGTGATTCTCGTCGATCATCTGACGGATCTCGTCCTCCGGCATCGAAGCGATCAGCGACTCGATCTTTTCGCGCGAGCAGCCGCAGACATACTTGACCTCAAACTCGTCCAACACCTCGACCTCAAAGCCCTGCAGCGCCGCCTTGCACATATCAAGCGCGCTCATTCCCTTGGCGAGCATCGTGGTGACGGAATCCAACACGCCGACGTTCTTCTCGATCTTATCGATCGTTTTGTCATCCGCGCCGGGAAGCAGCTGGATCAGCAGACCGCCCGAAAGCAAAACCTGCTGACTTTCCTTATCGATCAGCACACCCAGCGCGCAGACCGTCGGAATCTGCTCACTCGTCGCGTAGTAATGGGTGATATCCTCGGCGATCTCGCCCGATACGATCGGGATCTTGCCGATATACGGCTCTCCCTCACCTTACCGCTGTTGTAGTGATCGGTCGGACAGTCGGGATTGGTGACATAGCCCTTGACGTTGCCGTAAGCGTCGGCAACTGCCAGAAAAGCCCCCAGCTCACCGTCGCCCTCAAAGCGGATATTGATGGTCGATTTGGACGATTTGAGCTGCGCGCCCATCATCGACGCCGCCGAGAGAAGTCGTCCCAGCGCCGCGGAAGCCACCGGCGAGGTGCCGTGGATCACGCTTGCCTTATACGCGATATCGGTCGAGTCGATGGCGGAAACCATGACCGCGCCGTCACTTGTGATACATCTGATGATCTTATCCATAAATTAATCCTTTCTAAAGCCTTCCCCTTGAGGGGAAGGTGCCCACGAATGTGGGCGGATGAGGTGAATAGATGCACCTCAAAGTGATTCTCTCCTTAATGTCAACGACAGACACCTCATCAGTCAGGAAGACTATTCCTTGTTTTTGACCTCAACGATCCGCGCGACGATGACCGCCCGATCGCTGTCATCCGTGAGCGCATCCGTCGTCATATCGTGATAGACCGCAAGCGTTTCAAAGCCCGCCTTTTTGAGCATCTCCTTCAGCTCGTCGATCTCATACGCGCGTTCTTTGAATCTCTCGCTGTGGCGGGTATAGACGCCGTCGGCTTTTTCAAAGAGATCCAGCTCAATATTGATAATATTATTTTCTTTTAAAGAATTTTGCCACACACAATAGACCTCGTCCGTGTCATAGACAAAGGTATTGTTCCCAAGGATCTTTTTATGCTTATACACCGTGTTGACGTCAAAAACAAACAGCCCCCCGGGGTTCATAAACAGCGCGACCTTATCAAAAGCCGCCTGCAAGGTCGCCTTATCCGTGATATGGTTGAGGCTGTCGAGGGTGCTGATACAGGTGTCGATCGTGCCGTACAGATCGAGCTCCTCCATCCTCTGACACAAAAACAGCAAGGAAAGCCCTTTATCATATGCCTTATCCATCGCGATGCTCAGCATATCCTGCGATCCGTCAACGCCGAAGATATCCCATCCGCGCTCCTTGAGCGCCAGCGTCATCGAGCCTGTCCCGCACGCGAGATCCAGCGTCAGCCCCGACTCATGTCCCCACAAAGATAAAACGCTCTGAAGATAATCAGCGCGTTTTTCATAGTCAACATTGAAGGTCAGATTGTCGTAAAACTGCGAAAAAATATGATAGCCGCTCATTCTGCGTCTTTCATCCGCTCAAAAACGAGGCTGTAGCCGCCGGCATTCTCATAGTCCAGCGAGCGCTTGACGCGACTGATGGTGGCGGTAGACGCGCCGGTCGCTTCGACGATCTTATTGTAGACCATATTCTGTTCAAGCATCTCGGCAACGGCAAAACGCTGTGACAGCGCTTTCAGCTCGGGGATGGTGCAAAGATCCTTGAAAAACATCTCACAT
>OMTA01000285.1 GCA_900313895.1 uncultured Eubacteriales bacterium
AAGCTGCTTTCCGGAGGTGTGGTCCGGATCTGCTGCAGTCCCATGAAGCGTGCGGTTGAAACGGTATACTACCTGTTTGACGAAAAGTCCCCGACGATCCTTACAGATCTCAGGGAGATGGATTTTGGAAACTTTGAGGGAAAGAATTATGCAGAACTGAACGGCGACCCGCGCTATCAGGAATGGATCGACAGCGGCGGAACCGTCTGCTTTCCAAACGGAGAGGAGCCGGAAGCATTTCAGAAGCGAAGCTGTAATGCATTTATCGAGACAGTTGTACAGTTCAAAGCCTATGACAGCATAGCTATGATCGTCCACGGCGGTACAATCATGTCAATTTTGTCACAATTTGCTGTCCCTCATCGGGATTATTACGGGTGGATGTGTGACAACGGACACGGCTGGCTTTGCGAATGCACGAACCTCACCATACATATACAGGAGAAACTATGAAAGAACTTATGATTGGTAACAAGGCGATCGCCCGCGGGCTTTACGAAGCGGGCTGCGCTGTGATCTCCAGCTATCCGGGTACGCCCAGCACCGAGATCACCGAGGAATTCGCCAAATACAACGACGTCTACTGCGAGTGGGCGCCCAACGAAAAGGTCGCGATGGAAGCCGCTTTCGGCGCTTCTCTCAGAGGCAAACGCTCCGCGTGCTGTATGAAGCACGTCGGTCTGAACGTCGCCGCCGACCCGCTTTTCACCATGTCCTACACCGGTGTGAACGCGGGCATGGTCATCTGCGTCGCGGATGATCCCGGTATGCACAGCTCTCAGAACGAGCAGGACAGCCGCCACTACGCGATCGCTTCCAAGATTCCGATGCTCGAGCCGTCCGATTCTCAGGAAGCGCTCGATTTCGCAAAGCGCGCTTATGACATCTCCGAGGAGTTCGATACCCCGGTACTGCTGAAGATGTGCACCCGCGTGGCGCACTCTCAGAGTATCGTCGAGACCGGCGAACGTGCTGAGATTACCAAGCCCTACGAGAAGAATCCGCAGAAATACATCATGGCTCCCGCCAACGCGATCAAACGTCATCCGTTCGTTGAAGAGCGTACACAGAAGCTCGTCGAATACGCCGAGACCTCCGGTATCAACCGCGTTGAAGAGGGCGACGGAACGCATGATTTTGGCATCATCACCTCGTCCACCTCTTATCAGTACGTCAAAGAGGCGTTCGGCGACAGCGTCTCCGTCTTAAAGCTCGGTATGGTCAATCCCCTGCCCGTCAAGATGATCAAAGATTTCGCCGCGAAGGTAGGCAAGGTCTACGTCATCGAGGAGCTGGATCCTATCATCGAGACCCACTGTAAAAACATCGGCGTCGATGTCATCGGCAAGGACAAATTCTCCATCCTCGGCGAGTTTTCCCAGAAGTCGGTCGAAGCCGCCTTTGAGATGGCTGACAAGACCGTTTTCAGCCTCGACACCAAGGTTCCGGTACGTCCTCCGATGATGTGCGCGGGATGTCCCCACCGCGGTATGTACTATGTGCTTGCGAAAAACAAGCTGACGGTACTCGGCGACATCGGCTGCTACACACTCGGCTCTATGCCTCCTCTGAACGCGCTTGACATGACGCTGTGCATGGGCGCGTCGGTATCGGGTCTGCACGGCTACAACAAAGCCGGCGGCGATGAGACCGAGGGCAAGACCGTCTGTGTGATCGGCGATTCCACTTTTATGCACTCCGGCGTCACCGGGCTTATCAACATCGCATATAACCAGTCCAATTCGACTGTTATCATTCTCGACAACTCCATCACCGGCATGACCGGTCATCAGCAAAATCCGACCACCGGCTACTCGATCAAGGGCGATCCCGCGGGCAAGGTCGATCTGGAGAGCCTTTGCCACAGCATCGGTATCAACTCCGTGCGTGTTGTCGACCCCTACAACCTCGAGGAATGTGAGCGTGTGGTCAAGGAGGAGCTTAGCAAAAACGAGCCTTCCGTCATCATCTCACGCCGTCCGTGCGTCCTTTTGAAGTACGTCAAGCCCAAAAAGCCGCTTTCCGTCAACACCGAGAAATGCCGCTCTTGCAAGCGTTGCATGAAGTTCGGCTGTCCCGCGATCTCCTTCCGCGACAATCACGCGGTCGTCGATCCGACCCTGTGCATCGGCTGCGGCGTATGCGCTCAGCTATGCCCCTTTGACGCATTTGAAAGCGAGGTAGAGTGATATGACTAAGAATGTAATGATCGTTGGCGTCGGCGGACAGGGCTCTCT
>OMTA01000284.1 GCA_900313895.1 uncultured Eubacteriales bacterium
ATCGGTAATTGATCGCAGGCAGCAGACAGATCGTGTTGTACCCGCGGCGCAATATACTTCGCGGAGAAATGGATATAACAAAAAGGTAACGGACGACCAATGGTCGTCCCTACGGTAAGCGAGAGATTTACAGAAAAAGATTTGTCGCTTCTCAGGCGACCTATTGCTGTTTTGAATACGCTATAATGCGGTTGTAAGGTACAGAAAACCTTATGACCGCTTTTATTATGGAATCAAAACACAGGAGGTTTTATCATGACGATCAAAAAATTATTCGGCAGACCGGTCAAGAAGATCGATACGACACAAAAAACAAAGGACAGCAAGGAGAAGAGGAATAACCTGACAGAGCTGGTATTCATCCTCGACCGCTCCGGCTCGATGGCGGGGCTTGAGGAGGATACGATCGGCGGGTTCAACTCGATGATCGCTAAGCAAAAGGATGAAGAGGGCGAGTGCTATGTCACGACAGTGCTGTTTGATCACGAGATCGACACCCTGCACGACCGCAAGAAGCTCAGCGAGATCGCGCCGCTGACGGACAAGGACTACACCGTGCGCGGATGCACCGCGCTGATCGACGCGATCGGGATCACGGTCAACAAGATCGCGAATATCCACAAGTACGCAAGGAAAGAGGATGTGCCCGCGACGACGATGTTCGTCATCACGACAGACGGCATGGAGAACGCCAGCAAGGAATACTCCAGCGACAAGGTCAAGAGGATGATCGAGGATAAGAAGAAGGACGGCTGGGAGTTCCTGTTTATCGGGGCGAATATCGACGCGGTCGAGACCGCTAAGCACTTCGGCATCAGCGAAGATCGCGCGGTCAATTATCACGCCGACAAGAAGGGGACGTCCGTCATGTTCAACGCCGTCAGCAAGGCGGTCGGATGCGCAAGAGCGTGCGCGCCGATCACGTCGTGCTGGAGCACGGAGATCGCAGAGGATTATGATGCAAGAAAATGACGTTAGTCGGTAGTTGGTAGTTAAGAAAAACCGCCTGCTGTGAAATACAGCTGGCGGTTTTGTTATAAGGTAGATTTACTTTAATTAAAGAGGCCGTAGAAGGCTTTGTATGCCATGTAGAGATCGGGCTTGGAGATGACCTCCATCGGGGCGTGCATATTGAGCACCGCGACGCCGAGGTCGACGACGTCGACGTTCATATTCGCGACGTACTTGGCGATGGTTCCGCCGCCGCCGATATCGACCTTGCCCAGCTCGCCGATCTGCCACTTGATGCCGTTTTTCTCGAGCATCGCGCGGATCTCGCCCATGAACTCGGCGGACGCGTCGGAAGTATCGTACTTTCCGCCGTGACCGGTGTACTTGGAGATGACGACGCCCTCGTTGACGTAGGAGCAGTTCTTGGACTCATATGCGGCGGCGTAGGTCGGATCGAACGCGGCGTTGACGTCGGCAGAGAGGCACTTTGACTTACTGAGGACGCGGTAGCCCTCGTTGCCGTCGGCTTTGGCGAGGTCGTAGATGAAATATCTGAGGAAATCGGACTGCATACCCGTGTTGCCGTCGGAGCCGGTCTCTTCCTTATCGGTCAGGTAGGTGACACAAGTGCACTCGGGGAGCTTGGTATCGATCGCGGCGATCGCGGAGGGATAGGCGCAGCACTTGTCGTCGTGGCCGTAGCCGCCGATCATCGAACGATCGAAGCCGATATCACGGGTCTTGTACGCGGGGCAGAAGTTCAGCTCGGCGGAGAGGAAATCGTCCTCGGTGATGCCGTAGCGGTCATTCAGGATCTTCATGACGTTCAGTGCGATGAGATCCTTTTCGTCGCTGTTATCAAAGGGATAGGAGCCGATGAGGATGTTGAGATCCTCGCCGGTGAAGGCTTTTGACATGGTTTTTGTCGCCATCTCTTTATCGAGATGAGGCAAAAGATCGGTGATGAGGAAGCACTCCTCGTCGTCGTTTTCGCCCAGACGGATATCGACTGTGGTGCCGTCGAGCTTGACGACTCTGCCATGGAGCGCGAGCGGGATGGTCGTCCACTGGTACTTTTTGATACCGCCGTAATAGTGGGATTTCAACAGCGCGAGTCCGCCGTCCTGATAGAGCGGGTTGGGCTTTAAGTCGATGCGCGGGGAGTCGATATGGGCGATCGCGAGGCGCACGCCGTTATCGGTTCCGTTTTTGCCGATGACGGCAAGTCCGATCGCCTTCTCGCGGTTGACGATATAGACGCGGTCGCCGGGGTTGTAGCGCTTGTCCTGCTCAAAGGGAACAAAGCCGTTTTCTTCG
>OMTA01000283.1 GCA_900313895.1 uncultured Eubacteriales bacterium
CAATTGACGATTGACAATGGAAAATGGACAATTGATGGCGGGACACCCGCACCCGATTCCTGATTGTGCGTTTCAGAGAGATTGATTATATTTCAAAAGCCGTAAGGCTTTCCCGAAATTGTCAACTGTCAATTATCAATTGTCAATAACAAAACCGCCGGTTCCGGCGGTTTTGTTATAGAAGTGAGCGGAGGGTTTCGTAGAATTCGTAGGGGATGACGAGGTTGCCTTTTCCTTTTCCGAGGGAGATATCCGGCTTGTTGGCGCCGTGAAAATCACTGCCGCCGCTTTCGCATAATTCGAAGCGTGCGCAGACCTCCTTCGCTTTGCGGGTCGTTTCGTCATCGTACAGGCTGTAGATGGTTTCCATGCCTTGCAGTCCCGCTGCCTTTGCGCGGGGGAGGAATTCGTCCGCCTGCTCAAAATTCATATGGATATACGGATGCGCCCATACCGCGACCGCGCCGATCGAGCGGATGAAGGTGATGGTCTCGGTGGCGGAGAGGCGTTCGGGCGGCTCGTACAGTCCGTAGGATTTTGAGAGGATCGTTTCGAAGCCCTCGGAGATGCTTTTGATATAGCCTTTTTTCAGCAGCTCGGCGGCGATGTTCGCGCGGTTGACGTGTCCCTTGGAGTTTTCGAGGATATCGAGGTAGCGGATGTCGTAGCCGATCTTGCGGAGCTTGTTGACTAGCTTGTAGTTGCTTTCCTCTTTGAGGATCGACGCGCGGTTGATGTATTCCTTGACCTTATCGAATTTGGCGGGTTGGACGAACAGCCCGAGGATATGCAGCTCGGTGCCGTTGTCCGCGGTGGTGAATTCGACGCCGGGGACGATGTCGATCGGCTTACCCGCTGCGGAATCGATGAAATCCTGCAGCCCGGACACGGTATTGTGGTCGGTCATCGCAAGCGCGGAAAGTCCGCTGTTGATCGCCTGATCGATCAGCTCTGCCGGCGTGAGGGTGCCGTCGGAATAGACGGAATGCGTATGCAGGTCACAGATCTTTTGCATGACGCTGCCTCCTTTATCGGTAAATGTTATGCCCACGGATCGGCGGCTTTGGGTGTACGGACGCCGACCAATATCATCTGCTCCTCCAGATACCACTTGCCCTCGGAGGGCTTGAGGCGCAGCTTGATCTGGCGGGGAGAGTCCGCGCCGCCGGAATTGAGGTGGAGGGTCGCTCTGCCGGATTCGGGGAACGAGTAGGGGTTGGAGAAGATCGTCACCCGGAACGGGGTTGAGGGGGTGTAGTTATTGTCGGGCGTCGCGCCGGCGAAATAGGAGAACGGCACGTGCTTTCCGTCACGGAAGCGATCGTTCAAGAAGCTGATCTCATAGGGACTCAGCGGAGCGGGGCCTTTCAGAAAATTCAGCATTTCCTTGCCGATCTTGGGAGCGGCGGCATAGGCGCACAGGGCGCATACCGTCAGCGCGGCGGTTTTGTACGGAGTGTCAAGGCTCGCCTCTGGCAACGCCTGTAGCTCGGTAAGGCTTTCCGGAAGGGCGTTGAAGGTGAAGGTATAGCTTCCGCTCTGAGGTTGATTGGACGGAGCGGCGTTTACCGGATTGTTTTTCAGATTATCAAAAATGCTCATGGTCTGACCTCCTTTGTATCTGATACTATCATACCATTTGGCGGGGATTTTGTAAATAACTATTTGCTTATTACGACAGAATATAGTATAATCATTTCATCACAAGGATTCGGAGAGGTTCATGAGGATCGAATACGTTTTGACAGACGGCGTCGCGTATGCGGATGTATGCCGATATGCCGCGCTGCTGCCGATAGAACGACAGGAAAAGATCGACCGTTTGCGCTTTGATCGGGACAAGCTGTTGTCGCTGATCGCGGGGCTGTTGATCAAAAAAACAATCGGGGATGTGCCGCTGACGCTCAATGTGCACGGTAAGCCGTACGCGGTGGGTTCCGGGCAATACTTCTCGGTATCGCACAGCGGGGACTGTGTTGTGATCGCCGTGGATAACAAAGAGATCGGTGCGGATGTCGAAAAACTGCCGGACAAGGAGTATCTGAAGATCGCCGAGCGATTTTACGCGCCGGGTGAGCGGCGATATGTTTGGGACGCGGAGGAGCGGGATAGGGCTTTCGCGCGGATATGGACGCGCAAGGAGGCCTATCTCAAACAGCTTGGGACGGGGATCGCGTCGGATCTCAGGGCGTTTGATACGACATCAAAGGAGCTGAGCAGGCGGTTGATCTCCTACGATATCGAGGGATATGCGATCTCGGTTTGTACA
>OMTA01000281.1:0-1636 GCA_900313895.1 uncultured Eubacteriales bacterium
TGGGTCGTCGAGGCGCCGACCCCTACAAATTAATTCCTAATTCCACATTCCTAATTCCTCATTATTTGTGCCGAAATACAAAAAGGGCGTCCGTTATGAACGAACGCTCTTTTCGTAGGATTTTCTAGATTAACATGAAAAAAGTAGTAAGCAAATCAATTACGCCGTCTGTCCGGCTTCGCCGAACATATTCAGGCGGAACATCCTGCGCTCATCCTCCGGACGGTCGCAGATGATATATGCCTCGGTGATCTTGCCGCCTTCGATCAGGCGGGTCAGTCCGATCAGCCGGCTGAGCTGGCTCTTGAGATTGAGCTTGTCGCCCTCGTGGGTGACGAGAAAAACGTTGCCCTTGCAGCTGTCGAGCACATCGAGGAACTGTGAAACATCAATGTCGTGTAAACTAAGGACCGCTGTCTTCATTGAAGTTCCCTCCTTTATGCTGTTTCTGTTTTTGTGCGGCGGGGTATCACCCTCAATCGATACGCGCCGCGCTGTCAAGCGGATCGTCTTGACGTTGTATATTATAGCCCGTTTTTCGTAAATGTCAACAAAGAAATGTACTTTTGTTTGTGCAGGCTCAACAAAGGGTGACGATAATTAATTCTGATATAGAATAATACGTTAGCAAAGCATACAATTCGGAATGCGGGAAAAGGGGGATACCGTAACCTTTTTCGGTAATGGTGACAGGGTTTTTCGCCAAAGTCGGTTAATACTGTTTATTGTGCCGAAAATGCCATATCGGCGAATCAGAGGCATAAAAACCGCAATATATGGGGATTTTTGGGGGCTTCTCTATTGCGTTGGCGGCTAATATTTGATAAAATAAACGCGTAATATTTCATCTTGGAGGATCACTATGCTGAACGAAACCTATAAAATTTATAAAAGCGGTACGGATATCCGCGGCGTCGCGAGCGAGGGTGTTGCCGGCGAGCCGGTCAACCTGACCGATGACGTTGTCGCGCGCATGGCGGCGGGCTTTGTCCTTTGGGCGGAGCGGAAAGTCGGAAAATCCGCAAAGGAGCTGACGATCTCCGTCGGGCGTGACTGTCGTATATCCGGCGAGAGAATTGCGAATACTGTTATCAAAACCATCGCGGCATCGGGCGCGAAGGTCTATGACTGCGGTCTGTCATCGACGCCGTCGATGTTCATGACGACCGTGGACTTTGGCTGTGACGCGGCGGTACAGATCACTGCTTCGCACCATCCTTTTAACCGCAACGGTCTGAAATTCTTTACCCGTCAGGGCGGTCTTGACGGCGTGGATATCGAGGCGATCCTTGAGCACGCGCAGGCTGACGATAAACCCGCTGAGGCGAAAGGCTCGGTCGAGAAGGTCAACTATATGGAGCGTTACGCAAAGCATCTGCGCGACATCATCTGCCGTGAGGTAGGCGCGGATGACTATGAGCATCCGTTGAAGGGCTTTCATATCGTGGTTGACGCGGGCAACGGCGCGGGCGGCTTTTATGCTTCAAAGGTGCTGGAGCCGCTGGGCGCGGATACCTCCGGATCGGTCTATCTTGATCCCGACGGTATGTTCCCGAATCATATCCCGAATCCCGAGAATGAGGTCGCGATGCAGTCTATCTGCAACGCTGTCCTGTCGGCGAAGGCTGACCTCGGC
>OMTA01000281.1:1671-3961 GCA_900313895.1 uncultured Eubacteriales bacterium
GATCGCGGCGGCGCGGTCGACAGCAGCGGCAACGAGATCAACCGCAACCGTCTGGTCGCGTTGGCGGCGTGTCTGGCGCTGGAGGGCAACGAGGGCGGTACGATCGTCACCGACTCGATCACCTCTACGGGGCTGAATGAGTTTATCGAAAAGCACCTGGGCGGCGTGCATTATCGCTATCGCCGCGGCTATAAGAACGTCATCAACAAGGCGCTTGAGCTGACCGAAAAGGGGATCAACGCGCCTCTGGCGATCGAGACCTCCGGTCATGCCGCGATGAAGGAGAACTACTACCTCGACGACGGCGCGTATCTTTGCACGAAGATCATCATCAAGCTCGCGCAGTTGAGAAAAGAGGGCAAGACGCTCGAGAGCCTGCTCAGAGAGCTAAAGGAGCCGGTCGAGGCGTGCGAGATGCGCTTCAAGATCACCGACAGCGATTTCCGCACCACCGGCGAGCGCGTCATCAGGGAGCTGGAGGCGTATGCCGAGGAGCAGGACGGCTGGCAGATCGCGCCCGACAACCGCGAGGGTATCCGCGTCAGCTTTGGCAAAAACGACGGCGACGGCTGGTTTTTGCTGCGTCTTTCCGTCCACGATCCGATCCTTCCGCTGAACATCGAAAGCGACAGCGAGGGCGGGGTCGCGATCATCAGGGAAAAGGTGCTGGACTTCTTGAAAAAGCAGGACGGCGTAGAGGTAAAATAACGCGAAAAATCGACCGTAGCGCTTTTGTCGAAAGCCTCAAAATCTTGTAACATCTTGAAAGGTTTTTCACAAAATGTATGGCGCTTAATTCCTCTACAGCAAATATGGTTAAAAATTTGACATAATTATTGACAAAGAGCGATATTACTAATAATATGGTGATGAGATGTAGGGCGCGGCGCTTCTTTGCCGTTATTACCCCTTGCACATAAGTACAGAAATAGGAGGAAACACAATGGTATTGGAAAAGGTAAAAGTCATCCTGGCCGAGCAGTTTGATGTTGAAGAAGACTCGCTGCAGAATGATACAGATCTTCAGGATGATCTGGGTGCTGACTCTCTTGATGTAGTAGATCTGCTGATGTCTATCGAGGACGAATTCGACATCGAGATTCCCGATGAGGAGATCGAGAATATCCGCACTGTCGGCGAGCTCGTCAACTATATCGAGACAAATATGTAATAGTACCTCAGAGTATGAGAAAAGGCGGTCGTCTGACCGCCTTGTTTTTTGCGTTTTTTCTGTTAATGACCGTGAGGAACGCGGCTGAGCATTTCCTTTTCATAGGAACGGTCGGCGTGCGCCAGACGGATGAAGATGACGAGCAGGATGATCGCGCTGCCCCAGATAGAGCGGTAGCCGAGGAAGGTACAGCCTACTGTACCGAGTACCGCGCCGAGCGCGAACATCAGGATCAGCGAGCCGTGGGTGAGCAGCTTTTCCGCAGATGCTTTGTCACGATGGCGGAGGAATTTTGCCGCGCAGGAGCCTACCTGACGGATATGGTTGGTGACGAAGGTGGTCGCCGCGGGGATGCCCTTGACCTGGCGGAAGGTGTTGAATTGCATGGAGCAGATGAAGTTCAGCGCGATCTGGCAGATCTGGTCGGGCGCTTCCTTCGGGAGAAAGCCCAGTCCGATGACGACAAAGAATTCGATCGCGATAAGGAGGGTGTCCCATCGGAGAAAATGGAGACGCTTGACGGTTTTGCCGAGGTATTCGGACACAAACGCGCCGAGAAAATACGCGCCGATCGGGATCAGCAGATATGCCGCGTGCGTCCATCGCTGTTGACCGAGCGCTACGGCAAACAAAACGACGTTGGCGGTCTGTGCGTTGCAGAAAACGCCGCCGCGCAGGATAAAGGTATAGGCGCCGAACCATCCCGCCGCGGTGATCAGCAGCAGATAGACCCACCGTTGTTCACATTCAAGATATTCATTTTGGACAGAGTGCTTTTGCAAGGTAAAGTCTCCTTTGTGATGATGCGGTACTATTATAGCAAATCGGGAGCGGCGTTTCAAGAGAAAACCCCTCGCGGAGCGAGGGGTGAATGGTTATAGAGATATGATGCCCGCGAAGATCAGCATGACCAGTACGAAGGTAACGGCGAGCAGCGCGGAGATGCAGACGATCAGGACGGTGTTTGACTTTTTGTTTTCGCTGTCGTTGGACTCTCTTGTCGGGATGAGCTTTGATTTTCGCAGCGCGGTGACGACGGCTTTGTAGAGGAAGAGGATCAAGGCGGAGTTGAGCGCGGCTTTCAGGAGATTGAACGGGATCAGCAGAGGCAGGAACAGT
>OMTA01000280.1 GCA_900313895.1 uncultured Eubacteriales bacterium
AGCCGGTCACGGGCTCGCACGTCGGCCCCGGAACGCTCGCGCTGTTCTTCCTCGGTGACGATGACGTTCGATCAAGATGATCAAAAGAAATGAGCGGCTTCCTGACGGGAGCCGCTTTTCGATCATGGTAATGCTGTTTTTGTACGGTATCAAGCGTTGTATCTAAAATAATTGCTTGACTTTTACTGCTATGTATGATAAAATCTATGTGCTTTGGAGAGATGTCCGAGTGGTTTAAGGAGCTAGTCTTGAAAACTAGTGATCCCGCAAGGGACCAAGGGTTCGAATCCCTTTCTCTCCGCCAATTGAATGATAGTATGTTTACTTCACATATACGGAGGATTACTCAAGTGGTGAAGAGGCTCCCCTGCTAAGGGAGTAGGTCGCTAACGCGGCGCGAGAGTTCGAATCTCTTGTCCTCCGCCAGCCCGAAATGGCTTGTTTAAGCCATTTCGGGCTCTTTCTTTTGTCTGAAAATCGCCGTGTCCTTTGTCGTGTCCTTTATTCAGCCGGTTTGCAGTAATGCGGCAACATGATTCAGCGCTTTTTCATTCGCTTGCTGAACGGCATGAGCATAGAAATTCAGCGTCGTGCTGGTCTGACTGTGACCCAGCATAATTAATAGACCTTTTTCAAAACATATCTTTTTCTTTCGTTTAATAAAGCTCTATTTTAATGCGACTAAATTACTGCTTAATTTCATCATTATCACAAAAATGATAAAATTAATATTGACAACGATTATGCTGATACTTATAATATAATTGTATCATAATAGACTTAAATGACTAAATTGAAAAGGATTTGAGATAGATGAATAAGCCGAATTATGTATCCGGCATCAAGGCGCTGTTGCAGCCTGATATCGTATCGATGCTGACGAAGATACATGAATACAAGGGACAGCAAACGCTGTTTATCGAAGCGGAAAGCGATACCCTCACGCAGCTATTGGAGATCGCCAAGATACAAAGCACCGAGGCATCCAATAAGATCGAGGGCATTTATACCTCCGACGACCGAATCAAAAAGATCGTCCTCGACAAGACCAACCCCCGCAACAGGAGCGAGCAGGAGATAGCCGGCTACCGCGATGTTCTCGCAACGATCCACGAGAACTACGACTATATCCCTCTCAGACCGGGTATGATCCTCCAGCTCCACCGCGACCTCTACAAATACAGCGGCAGCTCCATCGGCGGCAGCTACAAAAACACCGATAATGTGATCGCAGAAGAAGACGCGGAGGGTAATCGCTTTGTTCGGTTCCAGCCCGTACCGGCATGGGAAACGCCCGAGGCGATCGACGACATCTGCACCGCTTATAACGAAGCATTACAAGCTCCCGACGCCGATCCTCTGCTGCTGATCCCGATGTTCATTCTCGACTTTCTCTGTATTCATCCGTTCAACGACGGCAACGGCCGCATGAGCCGACTGCTCACCCTGCTCCTGCTCTATCGCAGCGGCTATATCGTCGGCAAATATATCAGTATCGAGAAGATCATCGAGCAGAGCAAGGATACCTACTACGAAGCCTTGCAGTATAGCTCCGAGAACTGGCACGAGGGTAAGAACGATTATGCCCCGTTTGTGCAATATATGCTTGGTGTACTGGTATCGGCACACAGAGAGTTTGCCTCACGCGTAGAAGTACTGTCGGCAAAGAATCTGAGCAAACCCGAGCGTATCCGCGAGATCATCAAAGGCACCCTCGGCAGGATCACCAAATCTGAGATCATGGAGCAATGTCCCGATATCAGTCAGGTCACGGTACAGCGCACGCTTGCCGACAAGATTTTCGCCATCGGAGACTACTATCTGGCAGGCAGGGAAATCGAAAAGCATTCGCGGCACCTGTATGACATCTGCAAGCTGCTGCCGATGGTCAAGCTGGATGACAAGTTCCGCCAGTTGGTCTTGGATGTGCGGAAAGAACGGGCAAAGAATAACATCTGCCGTTCTGCGCAGGACAGCGTAGACCTTCCGGCACTCCTTTCCCGCATCATCCGCGAGGATGTCTACAAGTATGGTTACAACTATCTGACCGTGCGGTTGCTGGATGAGGAAGTCAGCTACGAGCAAGCCATTTCAGCTTTAAAAGAAATCATTGAAAGCGGCGTGCTGTGATTCTTTAGGAATCCGATATCCCATTCATGCGCTGTTTTTACCAATCATTATATATCAAAATAGAGCACTCCCTAAAATTATAAAATTCAGGGCGTGCTTTTTCTGTCGTTTTTCGTATAAAATAATATTTGATTGATAAAATCAGGGGCGTGCTTTTTCTGTCTCTCATTATATA
>OMTA01000279.1 GCA_900313895.1 uncultured Eubacteriales bacterium
TCCTTCTTTCGATTATCTCTCCAATCCGGAAGCCGTGCTCGTCTTTCACTCCGATCTGCATCTGGTTGTGGATCTGCAGAGCAATCTGAAAGCCCAGCAAAGTGCCGCCTATGCACGAAAGGTAACGCTCAGTAATCTGCGCGAGGCAGCGAAAACGCTCTGCTATATCCAGGAGCACGGCTACAACAGTCGCGAGGAATTGGAGGCTGCCTTCGAGGCATCCAATCACGAATTGACGGCGTCCCGTACGGCGCTGCGCGAATCCGATGACCGCATCAAGGCGCTGAATGAGCAGATCCATTATATCGGGCAGTACCATGCCAACAAAGCAGTCCACAGTGCTTTCCTTGAGGCAAAGGACAAAAAGAGTTTTCGCGAAAAACACAGCGCGGAGCTCGATCTGTACAACGCCGCGAGGACATTTTTGAAGAAGAGCTTTCCCGATAAAGTGCCGACCATCAGCAAGCTGAAGGCGGAGCGCGACGTATTGATTCAGGAAAAGAAGGAAAAAACGAATCGCTACCATGCAGCAAAAGCCGCCCAGAAAGATCTCTACACCGCGCGAACAAATGTCGCGCGGATTCTCGATGAACCCATGTCTTTCGAGAAAACAAAAGAAGCAACTCTGTAAAAATAATATTAAAAAAGGAGATACAAAAACATGAAAAAAGCAAGAAAACTCTATACCTCTTTTGAGCAGCTCCCCCTGACCCTGAACGCCGACGATATTGCCGCCTACCTCAACATTTCCCGCGGCAATGCCTACACACTTCTGCATCGGGAAGATTTTCCCACGCTCCGTATCGGAAAGCGAATGATCGCCCCGCGCGATAAATTTCTTGCCTGGCTCGATCAGCAGATGAGCGCCTGAGCACGGAAAAGTCCCGCCGGGAAAACCGGCGGCCGTTTCCTTTTGACGCGGGTGGAAAGGGAAAGCCCTGACCTCAAAACGCGAAGCGGAAAAAGATGCGAAGCAAGGCGCAAAGCGGCAGGCTTTGAGGCGGTTCGATTCCGCCAAGCTTTCCTTTGTTCTCACGGCGCGGGATCGCGAGAAAGCGCGCTTCTTGTATTCGGTCGTCTTTTGGTTTATGATGGCATCGGACGGATCGTTCACGAAAGCAAGCGGAAGGGAGTCTGCACGATGGAGAGCTTTGAGCCGAAAAAGCTGGCGCTGATACGGATCTGGCAGATCCTCAGGGAGTACAGCGACTATAAGCACCCGATGACGCAGGAGGATATTGCCGAGAGGCTGGAAAAGGATTACGGTATCGTGATCGAACGAAAGGCCGTCAGCCGCAATCTCTCGCTGCTGAAGGAGGCCGGCGTCGAGATCGCGTCGTGCAGGGCAGGCTGTTATCTCGATTATCGCGAATTTGAGGACGCGGAGCTGCGCATGCTCATCGACGGCGTTCTTTCCAGCAAATACATCACCGCCGCCCGCTCAAAGGATCTGATCGAGCGCATCTGCGGCCTGTCGAACAAATACTTCAAAGCCAGCATCAAGAATATCCACTCCGTGAATGACTGGAGCAAAACCGACAACACGACGGTGTTCTTCAACATCGAAATGATCAACCGCGCGATCGAGAGGCGAAAGCAGCTCCAGTACGATTACAACAAATACGGGATCGACAAAAAACTCCACAAGGCCTCCCGTCAGCGCGTGAGCCCGTATCAGATGATCCTCCACAACCAGCGCTATTATCTCATGGCGCGCGACGAACGCTGGGGCGACATGGTCTTCCACCGTCTGGATCATATCACCGACATCAGCATCTCCGACGAGCAGGCCGCGCCGATCAAAAGCGTCAAGGGCTATGAAAACGGGATCAGCTACAAAGACATCTCCGCCATGCCGTATCTGTACACGGACACGCCGGAACAGATCGTTTTTCTCGCGGACGCGCAGATCATCGATCAGATCGTCGACTGGTTCGGGACCGGCGTCAGGATCACGAAGACCGACGACGAAAGCAAGGTCAGGGTGAGCGTCAAGGCCAGCCCGAGCGCCATGGAATACTGGGCCCTGCAATACGTCCATTACGTTGAGGTCGTTCAGCCGGAATCTCTGCGGGAACGGATAAGAACAGCGCTTGAAAACGGGCTGAAAAAATATCAATAAAATGCGCGGCATGCTGCCGGAAAAGCAAGCTCTGCGGATCTTATGTGATCCGCAGAGCTTTTGTGTACCGTTTTTGGTGCATCACACGTATATAATGAGAAACACAATCACAAGAAAGCGAGGACTGCAAAATGCTCATCAGACCGGAGGAGTGGATCATACAGCCCGATGGAAAGGGTGACGGTCTTT
>OMTA01000278.1 GCA_900313895.1 uncultured Eubacteriales bacterium
GGATGAATTCGCCCGGGCTGATGAAGCCCAGCTCAGGGTGGATCCAACGGATCAGCGCCTCCGCGCTCGAGAGGGTCGGACGATCGCCCTTGATCCGGTATTTCGGCTGATAATAGACGACGAGATCGCCGTTTTTGATCGCGTCGGGAACGTCGCTGATGAGCTTTTCGTGAAAGACCGTGCGCTCGTACAGCTCGCTGCTGTAGCGCGCGGTCAGCGCGCCGTATTGACCCCGGATACGGTCGCACGCCGCCTTTGCGCGGCTGAACCATGTTTCCGGATCGTCGGAGCCGTTCTCACAGGAATAGATCCCCGCTCTGAGGTGCAGGTTGCGGGATTTGGCAAAATCGGCAAGCTTCGTCTGCAATCCCTGTATGATGGATTTGTAGTCTTTCTGTCGTTCGCAAAAGATGAAAAAGGTGTCGCTCTCGCTGCGACAGGCGATCCCGCGGATCCCGGGAAGCTCCTTCGCAATCAGTTGACCGCAGCGGTTGAGGATGCGGTCGCCTTCCTCGCGTCCGTAAAGCTCGTTGATCAGATGAAAGCGGTCGATATTCAGCACGATCGCGTCCATCGGTGCGCCCGAATGCTGCAGATACGCGAAGAAGTATTCGCGCGTGTATAACCCGGATACCTTATCATGCTCGGTGGAACGGATGATGCTCTTGTCCTCGCTCAGCTCGATGATCCTTTCGCATCGCGCGAGGATGACCTCGGGCAGATTGTAGGGCTTGGTGATAAAATCCGCCGCGCCCATACGGATGCTGCGCACCTCGGCTGATTTCTCCGAGGTCATCACGATGATCGGGATGCGCCGGAGGTGTTCATCCGCCTTACAGCGCTCGATCACCTCAAAGCCGTCCATCACGGGCATCAGCAGATCCAGCAGGATCAGCGAGAAATCCGCGTCCGGCTGCGCCAGCGCGTCCATCGCTTCTCTGCCGTTTGACGCAGTCGCGATCTCATAGTTCTGTGAGAGTATCGCGCTGAGCAGCTCGCGATTGATCATTTCATCGTCCACGATGAGCACTCGGCGTTTGATATCGCCTGTTGTCATAAATCTCTTCATATCCGTCTCCGTAAAAAACATGAGTGATCTTTCTGACTAATTATTATAATATACTCACGCGAAAAATACAATTATATTCAACAAAATAACCGTAAACAGCAAACCGATCTTCGACGACCCTCACCCGATCCCGCTTCGATCCGTCAAAAACAAAGCGATTTCTTGTGTAGATTTCATAAAATCCGTCACGCAAAAATAGAACAATTACCGATTTTGAGTCAGCATATTGAAAACGCCGAAAAAAAGGAATATGATTATCTTGAGTCCTTAGCGATTATAGATGAAGGAAAGGGATATCGATCATGAACACAGGTCTGTTCGAACTGCTGAAAAAAGTCAGCCAGCCCGAAGCCATCGTTCAGTTTCTCGAGCGTTCTTCCTATGACGAGCTGATCGAGATCGATCTGAAAAAGCAGATCTTCAAAAGGTTATATCATATCTCAAAAAAATATACGATGCCGATGTCACAGGGCAGCTTCAGAGAGATGTTCATCGGAATGTCCGAGGAGCTGATCCACCCCGACGAGCGCGATCGGTTCATCGGACTGATGAATCCCGAGACCATCGCCTATCGGTTGTCCGGATCCGAGATCCCCGGGCTGTACTGCGGCGAATACCGCTTCCGTCTTGTCGGCGGCAACTGGCACTGGGTCGAGATGGTCTTGCTCATGGGTGAAGCTTACGGTCTGGAAAAGGGCATCCTGCGGATGTATATCCTTGATTGTCACAGCCGCAAGGCGCGCGAGCTGGGACTGTCCGATAACGCCGTATACGCCGATCATGACCGCAACGAGATGACCGGCCTGCTGAGAAAACGCGCGTTTATGATGGACGTCGAGCATCGTCTGAAAAACGACGAAACAGAGTGGTGTCTGCTCTGCCTCGATATCGATAATTTCAAGCTCTTCAACGAGTGGTACGGCCACAGCGAGGGCGATCTGCTGATGGTACAGATCGGCGCGACCCTCCTCGAAGCGGGCGAGCGTACCGGCGGAACGGCGGGCTATTTCGGACAGGACGACTTCTGTCTGCTTATCCCGTTCGATATGGAGTTCATCGGACACATCTATGAGGATATCGCGTCGCTGATCGGTTCCCGCGGCGGCAACGCGAGCTTTCTGCCGGCGTTCGGCGTCTGTGTTGTCGAAAAGGGTCTCGAGCTGGCAGATATGCTCGACCGCGCGCTGTTGGCGGCACAGGTCGCGAAAGAGGGCTATCACAGCCGCATCCGTGTGTTTGAAAAGG
>OMTA01000274.1 GCA_900313895.1 uncultured Eubacteriales bacterium
TATAATTGATATATGTCATTGCGAGGGCTTGACAATTGTGTCATGCCTGTGGCAATCCCCGTGTCACTACGATCGGCTGCAAGAGGAAGGGGATTCCCATGTCGGCTGAAGCCTCCTCGGAATGACAAGGTTTTTGGAAGGTGAATTTATAATGACAAAATACATATTTGTGACCGGCGGCGTGGTATCGGGACTCGGCAAGGGTATCACCGCCGCGTCGCTCGGCAGACTCTTGAAGGCGCGCGGGCTGAAGGTCGCGTCCCAGAAGCTCGACCCCTATATCAACGTCGATCCCGGCACGATGAGTCCGTACCAGCACGGCGAGGTCTATGTCACCGAGGACGGCGCCGAGACCGACCTTGACCTCGGGCACTATGAGCGGTTCATCGACGAGGATCTGAACAAATACTCTAACCTCACCACAGGCAAGGTCTATTCCAACGTCCTGCAAAAAGAACGCAGGGGAGAGTACCTCGGCAAGACGGTGCAGGTCATCCCGCACATCACCGACGAGATCAAGCGCTTCATCTATAACGTCGGCAAACAGACCGACGCCGACGTCGTCATCACCGAGATCGGCGGCACCATCGGCGACATCGAATCCCAGCCGTTCATCGAGGCGATCCGTCAGGTCGGTCACGAGGTCGGCGCGGACAATCGCCTGTATATCCATGTCACGCTTGTTCCGTATCTCAAGGCGTCCGGCGAGCATAAAAGCAAGCCTACCCAGCACTCGGTCAAGGAACTGCAGGGGCTTGGTATCTCGCCCGACATCATCATCCTTCGAACCGACGAGCCGATCGTCGATAAGGGAATCTTCGACAAGATCGCGGGCTTCTGTAACGTCTGGCCGGACTGCGTGATCGAGAACCTGACCCTGCCGATCCTTTACGAAGCGCCCCTCATGCTCGAGAAGGCGCACCTCTCCGACATCGTCTGTCGCGACCTGAACTTAAAGTCCCACAAACCGGACTTATCCGATTGGGAGCATATGGTCGAGCGGATCAAGAACCGCGAGCGCACCGTGAAGATCGGCCTCGTGGGAAAGTATGTCGAGCTGCACGACGCGTATCTCTCGGTCGCCGAGGCGCTCCGTCACGCGGGCTTCTATCAGGATTCGTTCGTCGATATCGACTGGATCGACTCCGAGAAGATCACGCCCGAGACGGCGGACGACCTGCTCTGTCACCTCGACGGGATCATCGTTCCCGGCGGCTTCGGTCAGCGCGGGATAGAGGGAATGATCGAGGCGGCACGCTATGCGAGAGAGCATGAGATGCCGTACTTCGGGATCTGTCTGGGTATGCAGATCGCCGTCATTGAATTCGCCCGCAACGTCGCCGGGATCAAGAATGCCAACTCCGGCGAATTTGCGAAGGACGCGGCGAAGGTCATTGACTTCATGCCCGACCAGAACGACGAGATCGACAAAGGCGGCACCCTGCGCCTCGGCGCGTATCCCTGCGTGATCGGTAAGGATACCGCGATGGAGCGCGCTTACACAGCCTCCCTTTCCCAAGGGAGGTGGCACGAAGTGCCGGAGGGTTCTTCCCTTACAATTTCCGAACGTCACCGCCACCGCTATGAATTCAATAACGATTATCGCGAGGCTCTGCAAAACGCAGGGCTGACCCTCTCGGGCTTCTCTCCCGACGGCAGGCTGGTCGAAACGGTAGAGCTCAGCGACCGACCGTTCTATATCGGCGTGCAGTATCATCCCGAGTTCAAATCCCGACCGAACAAGCCGCACCCGCTGTTTACGGCGTTCATCAAGGCGGCGCTGTCATAAATCAATATAAAGCAAAAGCAAGGCACTTTTCACGGTGCCTTGCTTTTTTAGTCTTCCCCTCAGGGGAAGGCATATTACGCATCAATTGTAGAGATCGTCAATGTTGTTTCTTCGAGTACGTCGAGCAGGACGCGGACGGTGTCGAGCGAGGTGAAGATGGTCACGCCGTTCTCGACCGCCGTCTGGCGGATCGCGGTGCCGTCCTCATAATGCACGCCCGACATGATCGCGCGAGTGTTGATGACGTAGCTGACGTAGCCTGCGCGGAGAGCGTCGAGAAGCTGGTTGGAACCCTCAGAGAGCTTGCGGAGCGTTCTGGTGCGGATGCCGTGATCGCGCATGGTCTTTGCGGTCAGGTCGGTCGCCTCGATGTTGAACCCGAGATCGTAGAAGCGTCTGATCAGCGGGACGGCTTCTTCCTTATCTTCATCTGCGAGGGTGACGATGACGGTGCCGTAGTTCTGCACCTTCGTGCCTGCCGCGACGAGCGCCTTGTACATCGCGCGGGACAGCTTTTTATCATAGCCGATCGCTTCGCCGGTCGATTTCATCTCTAGTAACGTTTCTTTTCCTCGGGATAGAGCTGGAAGATGCCCTGCTCCTTTAGTGATTTGCCAAGGATGACCTCGGTCGCGATATCCGCGAGGGAGTAGCCTGTCGCCTTCGAGAGGAACGGTACGGTTCTACTTGATCTCGGGTTGACCTCGATGATGTAGACGTTCTCATGCTCGTCTACGATGAACTGGATATTGTACAGACCGACAATGCCGATGGCTTTGCCGAGCTTCTTTGCATACTGGAGGATCGTTCCCTTGACCTTATCACTGATGGAGAAGGAGGGATAGACGCTGATGGAGTCGCCCGAGTGGACGCCGGTACGTTCGACCAGCTCCATGATACCGGGGACGAATACGTCTACGCCGTCGCAGATCGCGTCGACCTCAACCTCTTTGCCCATGATGTATTTGTCGACCAGAACAGGCTTATCCTCGTCGATCTCAACCGCGGTTTTCAGATAGTGTCTGAGGTCTTCTTCCTTAGAAACGATCTGCATCGCGCGACCGCCGAGTACGAAGGACGGTCTGACAAGTACCGGGTAGCCGATCTCCTCAGCCGCCTTGACGCCCGCTTCGATCGAA
>OMTA01000272.1 GCA_900313895.1 uncultured Eubacteriales bacterium
ATTCTGTCGCAGAGGAAAAGGTGAACTTCTCGCCGTCGTGGTCACAGACAAGCGGTTTTGTGCTGTCAAAATCAGGCTCCAACATCCTTTCGCTCAGCTTATCCTCGATGTTCGTCGTGATCGCTCTTCTCAGCGGTCTCGCGCCGTAGGTATCGTCAAAGCCCTCGTCGGCGATCTTCTCGATCGCTTTATCGGTGAAACTCAGCTTCACGCCGAGTCCGTCCAGACGCTTTCTCAGTGTCTCAAGCATCTTGCCGGCGATCTGTTTGATCTCGTCCTTGGTCAGCTTGTTGAACACGATGATGTCGTCCACACGGTTGAGGAACTCGGGACGGAACACCTGCTTGAGCTCATCCATCACGAGGTCACGGACGCTGACATTCTCAGTGGAATCTGCAGTGTCACCGAAGCCGAGAGAGGTCTGCTTCTCGATGATTCTGCGCGCGCCGATATTCGACGTCATGATGATGACGGTGTTCTTGAAATCGACCGTGCGACCCTGACTGTCGGTCAGACGACCATCCTCCAATATCTGCAGCAGCATATTGAAAACGTCGGGATGCGCCTTTTCGATCTCGTCAAACAAAATGACGGAATAGGGCTTGCGGCGGACTGCCTCGGTCAGCTGACCGCCTTCATCATAGCCGACATAGCCGGGAGGCGAGCCGACCAGACGCGATACGGTGTGCTTTTCCATATACTCCGACATATCGAGGCGAAGCATCGCGTTTTCATCGCCGAACATCGCCTGCGCCAACGCCTTGCAAAGCTCGGTTTTACCGACGCCTGTCGGGCCCAGGAAGATGAACGAACCTGTCGGACGTTTCGGATCTTTGATACCGACCCTGCCGCGGCGGATCGCTCTCGCGACAGCCGAGACCGCTTCATCCTGACCGACCACACGCTCATGCAGAATCTTCTCCATATTCAGCAGACGGTCGGATTCTTCTCTCGTCAGCTCGACGACCGGGATCTTCGTCCACGACGACACGATCGCGGCGATATCCTCCGCCGATACCTCGCCTGAATTCTCCTTCGAGCGCTCCTGCCATTCGTTCTTCGCCTTATCAAGGCTGTCCTTGACGTTCTTCTGCTCGTCGCGAAGCTGCGCCGCGCGTTCAAAGTCCTGCTCGCTGACAGCGGCAGTTTTCTCCTGCTCGAGCTTGTCGTAGGTAGCCTCCAGCTCCTTGATCTCCTCGGGATAGGTCAGCGCGCTCAGGCGCACCTTCGAAGCCGCCTCGTCGATCAGGTCGATCGCCTTGTCCGGCAGATAACGGTCGGCGATATAGCGGGAGCTGAGCTTGACGGCGGCGTCGATCGCCTCGTCGGTGATCTTCACCTTATGGTGAGCCTCATAACGGTCGCGCAGACCCTTGAGGATCTCGATCGCGTCCTCTTCATTCGGCTCGCCAACGGTCACGGGCTGGAAACGACGCTCCAAAGCCGCATCTTTTTCGATATACTTGCGGTATTCCTCAAGCGTTGTCGCGCCGATGACCTGAAAGTCACCTCTGGCAAGCGACGGCTTCAAGATATTCGCCGCGTCAGCGCTGCCCTCGGCAGAGCCCGCGCCGATGATGGTGTGCAGCTCGTCGATGAACAGGATGACGTCCTTGCTCTTTTTGACCTCATCGATCGCGTTTTTGATACGTTCTTCAAAGTCGCCGCGGTACTTTGTACCCGCCAGCATACCCGTCAGATCGAGGGCTACGACCCTCTTATCACGCAGATGCTCGGGAACCTGACCCTCAGCGATCTTCAGCGCCAAGCCCTCGGCGATAGCGGTCTTGCCGACGCCGGGCTCACCGATCAGACAGGGATTGTTTTTGGTGCGGCGGGAAAGGATCTGGATGATACGGCGTATCTCCTCCTCCCTGCCGATCACAGGGTCGATCTCGCCCTTTTTCGCCGCCTCGGTCAGATCGCGCGAAAAGCTGTCGAGGGTCTTGGTCGAGCCGTCGCCTTTCTGCTTTTCGCCGCCCGCGGTCGGCTCATAGCCATCCTCCGCGCCGAGCTTCTCGCCCAAAGCGTTCGCGATACCGCGGGGACTTGCGCCCAACTCGCCGAGATAACGGATCGCATAGCTGTCGCGGTCGGACAGAAGCGCCACCAAAAGATGCTCCGTACCGACGTAGCCCGCGCCGGAACGCGCCGAGATCATCATGGCGTTCTGCATCACCCGCTTTGTGCGCGGGGTAAAGTCTTCGGGACTGAGGCTTGTGGGAGCGCTGCCCTCTCCGGAGGCGGAGCGGATCAGCTCGTCCAGCTTGTCAGCTCCAACAAAGAGACTCTCCTCGGCATAGGCTGCCTTCAAAACAGGAGTAGCCATCTTCTTGTCCTTATACTCTTTCAGCAACTTAGCAGGAACATTGGCAGTCTGACAGAACATCAGAGC
>OMTA01000271.1 GCA_900313895.1 uncultured Eubacteriales bacterium
CCGATAACGTGCTTGCCGGATTCGCGGAGGCGTATCGCAAGACGGGTAAAATCGCTGTCGCTCGAAACGATGCAAAAGCCGTCAACATTATTTGAATAGAGGATATCCATTGCATCGATTATCATCGCCGAGTCGGTGGAATTCTTACCTGTCGTGTAGCTGTACTGCTGGACCGGAGTTATCGCATTGTCAAGTGCCATAGACTTCCAGCCCGCAAGATTCGGACGAGTCCAGTCTCCGTAAACTCTTTTATATGTCACAACGCCGTAATTCGAGAGCTCGTCGAGAATATTCTTGGTATACTTTGCCGCAACGTTATCGGCGTCGATGAGCACAGCATAACGCATTTCCTTTTCCATGTTAATCTCCTGTCATTTATTTCCGGATATAAGAAAAAATCCCGAAACCAATGCTTCGGGATTGTGTAATACCAAGGTTATTACCCCAGTACTATGGAGCGGATTACGAGGCTCGAACTCGCTACCTCCACCTTGGCAAGGTGGCGCTCTACCAGATGAGCTAAATCCGCATTGTATATAGAACGCATTCTGCGTTCTATATGGTGCTTCCGGTCGGAATCGAACCAACGACACGGGGATTTTCAGTCCCCTGCTCTACCGACTGAGCTACAGAAGCGTGTTGGCGACCCCGAACAGACTCGAACTGTCGACCTCCTGCGTGACAGGCAGGCGTTCTAACCAACTGAACTACGAGGCCATGTGGTGGGGACTACAGGGCTCGAACCTGTGACCCTCTGCTTGTAAGGCAGATGCTCTCCCAGCTGAGCTAAACCCCCACATCGCATAAGCTTTATTTTGTTCTGTCAGGTGTCTTGTCCCTGACGACGAAAATAATTATACCACGGTATTGAAGATTTGTCAAGCGTTTTTTGAAAAAAATTTCAGATTTTTTTAAATTTGTCGATTCAGGGCTATATTTCGCCATTAAAAATCATGACAGCCGCCGCAGTCGTACCCGTATTTTTCCAAAATGCTTATTATTTCCTCGACGCACTCGAAATCATTGTCGGGATCGCTCACAAGAACATTTTGTATTTCCGTCAGCACCTCACTCTCTGAGCGATACTCTTTTTCAATAGCTTCACAAACAGCCTTTTTCAATAACTCTTTCACGGCGCACCTCCTTATCTTATGTTTACATTATATAATGCAAATGTCTATATGTCAAGAGCTCAAATGTAATAATATCTTATGTATAAATAAGATAATGCGGAGGTAAGTTATGTTAAAGCTCAACGTCATTGAACTCCTTGAAGAAAAAGGGCGTACCAAATACTGGCTGTACAAGCAGCTCGGCATGAGCTATCAGAATTTCAGCCGAATGATAAACAACGAGACCTGCTCCATCAAATACGAAAATATCGAGGCGATGTGCCAGCTTCTGGAATGTACTCCCAACGAACTTTTTGTATTTACCGACGAATTGGACGGCTCTGCAAAAAAATAATGATTAATATTGATTAAAATGATTTTTTATGATATATTATATGTATAGTTTTAATGATTGACTGTCAATAAAGCCAATTTATTAAGGGAACGCCTTCACTTGCAAGGCGTTCCCTCTCAAAAAACAGTCCACTGGACTGTTTTTTGATTCACCCTTTGCGAAGCGCCTTCGTTTCTTTGGGCTCTGCCCAAACCCGCCAGAGGCGCCGCCTCTGGACTCCGCCAAAGGAACACAGTCCCTTTGGAATCCCTTTCATGGGTGAAGCGGCTTTTTGATAATTACAAAGATTCGGAGGAAAGATATGGGATTTCATTTCAGAAAAAGCTTCAAAATAGGCAAGCTGTTCCGCTTCAACAAGAACAAGAAAGGCGGCAGCATAGCCGTTGAGGGACCGAAGATAGCAGGCAAAAAGGTCAAGCTAACGGTAAACAACAAGAAAAAAGCTACCGTAAGTCTTCAGGGCACGGGTATCTCATACGATACTGACCTCGGCGGCAAGAAAAAGCCTGCCAAGAAGTGAGAGCCGCCCATGAAGAGACTACTTTTTATCGGTGACGTCGTAGGCAGGGCAGGCTGTGAATTTCTCGCAGACAAGCTCAGCGGCATAAAACGCGATAACAACGTTGACATTACTATAGTAAACGGCGAGAACTCCGCGCAGGGCAACGGCATCACGCGCGGTTCTGCGGACGCCATTATCCGCGCAGGAGCCGACATCATAACCACAGGAAATCACGCTTTCCGCCGCAAGGAGTCTATGGAGCTCTTCGACGAGGACTACATCGTCCGCCCTGCGAACTACCCCGAGGGCGGCTGCGTAGGCAGCGGAGTCCGTATCCTTGATATGGGAGCATATTCCGTAGCCGTCATAAACCTCATGGGCACGGTCTACATGGATCCCCTTGACAATCCGTTCACCAAAGTGGACG
>OMTA01000270.1 GCA_900313895.1 uncultured Eubacteriales bacterium
CTTTTCGATACTGGACGCCAGCTCAGGTATCAGCATGCTGATCAAAAAAGTGATGATACCGAATACGATGATATAGGACAGCGCGATCGATAGCGGTTTATTGAATTTTAACAGCCACTTGTGCTTCTTACCCATATTCTTGAAAGCGTGATTATGAAACAGCTTATACGGATAATTGAGAACATAAGCGATAAATAATCCGTAGATGATCGGATTGATGACCGAGATAATAACCCTGAGAACACCGACAAAATCCGAAAGGTGTATAAAGAAGAAAATCAGAACAGTGGTAAATAGGATTATTAACATTATAGTCCTAATATTGTTTTTTTTCAATATATCACCTCAAATTTGAGAAAAGTTTTACGAATTTTAGAACAAACTCATCTGAGCGCTTTCGGGAAGCTCTGTCAAAGCGCCGCATTCACGCAGCGTTTCGACGACTGATTTTGACACCTTCGCCTTGAGCGTGATGTCCTCAATGGAGAGGTATTCACCCAGAGCGGCGTGTTCTTCGAGTGCGAGGGCGGCGTTTTCGCCGATACCCGCCAGTGAACAGAACGGCAGTCTGATCTTGCCGTCTTCTATCACAAAGGATTTTGCCTTCGATTTGAAGATATCTACCGGAAGGACTTCGATCCCTCGCGCGAGCATCTCGTTCATGATCTGCAGCATCGGAACCTCGGATTTTTCCTTATCGGTCGCGCCGAAGCCCTTGTCGTTGATCTCTTTGATCTTGTTGAGAACAGCCTGTCTGCCTTTGATCAGGGTCGCGCCGTCGAAATTATCATTACGCACGGTGAAATACGCGGCGTAATACTCGATCGGTCTGTGTACCTTGTACCAGCCGAGTCGCAGGGTCGAGATCATGTACGCAGCTGCGTGCGCCTTCGGAAACATATACTTGATCTTCATGCAGGAATCGATATACCATTGCGGCACATCGTGCTCCTTCATCGCGTTCAGATGTTCTTCGGTCAGCAGCTTAGTCGCTTTACCTTTACGGACGATCTCCATGATCTTGAACGCCATGGACGGGTCAAGTCCTTTGTGCATCAGGTATGTCATGATCGAATCTCGCGTACCGATAACCTCGGAGATCGTACAGGTACCGTCTTTGATCAGATCAGCCGCGTTGCCGATCCATACGTCGGTACCGTGTGACAATCCGGAGATCTGTAACAAGTCGGAGAAGGTCTTCGGCTGAGATTCGATGAGCATCTGGCGTACAAATGAGGTGCCTACCTCCGGCAAGGAGAAGGTGCCGGTCTGAGAATCGATATCCTCGGGGGTAACGCCGAGCGCTTCGGTCGATACAAACAGGGACATGACCTCGGGATCCGACATCGAGACATCCATGACGGGGATCCCGGTAAATTCCTCCAGATAATGATAGATCGTCGGAACATCGTGTCCGAGCTCATCCAGCTTGGTGATCGTATCGTGGATGGAGTGGAAATCGAAGTGAGTCGTGATATTGGGCGAGGACATATCGTTAGCGGGGTGCTGGACGGGACAGAAGTCGTAGACGTCCATGCCCTTCGGAACAACGACCATGCCGCCGGGATGTTGGCCGGTGGTTCGCTTGATACCGGTACATCCGATAGAAAGGCGGTTCATCTCCGCTTTTCTCATCGATACATTATGTTCCTCACAGTATTTTTTGACATAACCGTAGGCGGTTTTATCTTTAACGGTTGAGATCGTACCCGCCTTAAAGACGTTTTCCCTGCCGAAAAGCTCCTCTGTATAGCGGTGCGACGCGCTCTGCTGTTCGCCGGAGAAGTTGAGGTCGATATCGGGAACCTTGTCGCCCTTGAACCCGAGGAAGGTTTCGAAGGGGATCTCATGGCCGTCGCGCTCCATCAGCTCGCCGCATTCGGGGCAATTCTTCGGAGGCAAGTCAAAGCCGGAGCCATAGGAGCCGTCGGTGATAAATTCGCTGTGCTTGCATTTGTTGCAGATATAATGCGGACAAAGCGGGTTGACCTCGGAGATACCGGACATCGTAGCGACAAAGGAGGATCCGACGGAACCTCTGGAGCCTACCAGATATCCGTGCTTTTCGCTGTCGGCAACCAGCTTTTGCGCCGTCATATACAGGACGGAGTATCCGTACTTAGTGATAGAATCTAGTTCTTTTTTCAGTCGCGCAGAGACGATCTCGGGTAACGGATCGCCGTATTTTTCCTTGGCACGGCTGTATGTAATGGAGATCAGCTGTTCCTCGGCGCCTTCGATAAACGGCGGGAAATTGCCCTCCGGGATCGGTCTGACCGTTTCGCACATATCGGCGATGGCGTTGGTATTCTCGACAACAACCTCATAGGCTCTGTCGCCGAGGTATTTGAACTCTTCGAGCATCTCCGCGGTCGTGCGGAAATACAGCGGCGCCTGTTG
>OMTA01000269.1 GCA_900313895.1 uncultured Eubacteriales bacterium
ACCTATGTCCGCTTCGGCGACAAGGTCTACTCTCCCGTGATCGAAAACGGCGAGGCGGATTTCATCGTTTCCTTTGAAAAGATCGAGGCGGCTCGCTATGTCGAAATGCTCAAAAAAGACGGTACGATCATCGTCAACACCCAGCAGATCGATCCCATGCCCGTTATCATCGGAGCGGCGGAATATCCCGCCGGGATCATCGACGAGATGAAGGCGAAGGGCGTCCATGTTGACGATATTGACGCGCTGTCCTTAGCACAGCAGGCAGGCTCCGCAAAGGCGTGCAACATCGTGCTGATGGGCAGACTTGCCAAATACTTCGATATGCCGAAGGAAAAATGGATCGCCGCCATCGAAAAGAGCGTCAAACCGCAATTTGTTGAGATGAACAAAAAAGCGTTTGAGCTGGGGTATAACTGCGAAAGCTGATACAGAATCGCTGTATCATGAATAAGGAAGATACTATGAGAAAGAAAGGATGAGACCGATGCACAAACACTACTTTCAGCCTGAAGCTGAGACCATGCCTGTCAACGAGATCAAAAAGCTGCAGGAGTACAAGCTGATCCACCAGGTGCGTTATGTCTACGAAAACGTTGAATACTACCGCAAGCTGATGGACGAAAAAGGCGTCAAGCCCGAGGATATCACCTGTCTTGCCGATATCAGCAAGCTGCCGTTCCTTTCCAAGGACGATCTCAGAGAAGCCTATCCCTACGGGATGTTGGCGACAGATATCAAAAACTGTGTGCGTATCCATTCCACCTCCGGCACCACCGGAAAGCGCGTCGTCGCGTTCTATACCCAGAACGATATCGATATGTGGGAGGAATGCTGTGCGCGCGCGATCGTCGCGGCAGGCGGCAACTCCGATGACGTTGTACAGGTCGCGTACGGCTACGGTCTCTTCACCGGCGGCTCAGGACTTCACGGCGGCTCGCACAAGGTCGGCTGTCTGACCCTCCCGATGTCCAGCGGTAACACCGATCGCCAGATCCAGTTCATGATGGATCTCAAGTCGACCATTCTCTGCTGCACTCCCTCCTATGCCGCCTATATCGGCGAAAGCCTCAAGGAACGCGGCTATGCCCCCGGAGCGAACTCGCTCAAGGCAGGAATTTTCGGCGCGGAGCCGTGGACCGAGGAGATGCGTCATGATATCCAGAATTCTCTGGGCATCAAAGCGTACGACATCTACGGACTGACCGAAACCAGCGGCCCCGGCGTCGCGTTTGAGTGCGAGTGTCAGAACGGTATGCACATCAACGAGGATCACTTCTACGCCGAGATCATCGATCCCGATACCGGCGAGGTTCTCCCCGAGGGCAGCAAAGGTGAGCTGGTATTCACCTCGCTGGATAAAGAAGGCTTCCCTATGATCCGCTATCGTACCCGCGACATCACCGTCCTCACCCGTGAGAAATGCTCCTGCGGACGTACCTTTATCCGTATGCACAAGCCCATGGGTCGCAGCGACGACATGATGATCATCCGCGGCGTCAACGTCTTCCCCAGCCAGATCGAGGCGGTGCTGCTGAATAACGGCTACACACCCAACTATCAGATCATCGTTGACCGCGTCAACAACTCCGATACCTTTGACATCAATGTCGAGATGCTTCCCGAGGACTTCTCCGATACGCCGAAGCATATCACCAAGAAGGAAAAGCAGCTGCAAAGCGCGATGAAAACGATGCTGGGTATCAATCCTAAGATCCACCTGGTCGCGCCCAAGTCCATCGCCCGCAGCGAGGGCAAGGCGGTCAGGGTCATCGATAAACGTAAGAAGTTAGGAATCAACATATAAAGGAGATAAACCATGGCTATCAAACAGTTATCCATTTTCGTAGAAAACAGAGAGGGTACCCTCGTAACGATCACCGACGCGATCGCTAAAGCAAACGTTGATATCCGCGCGATGAGCGTAGCCGATACCAATGATTTCGGTATCTTCCGCCTGATCGTCACCGACTATGACAAAGCGAAAGCCGCTCTTGATGACGCGAACTGCTTTGTTTCGATCACCGAGGTCGTCGGCGTTGCGGTCGACGATGAACCGGGCGGACTTGCCAAGGTCATCAAGATCCTCGCGGATCACAACATCAACATCGAGTATATGTACGCGTTCATCACCATCTCCCGCAAATTCGCGTACGTTGTCCTGCGCGTTGCCGATAACGAGGCGGCGGAAAAGATCCTTCTCGAGCATGGCATCAAGCTCGTCAGCGAAGAGGACATCGAAAACCTGTAATCCCGTATAACGTAAAAAAGCGTGTACCATTATGGTACACGCTTTTCTTATTTATGGCACACTCATCGCAAGGACGACAATAGGTCGTCCGCATACATATCGGGTGCGGGTTTCCCGCCGATAATTGTCAACTGCCAATTGTCAACTGTCA
>OMTA01000268.1 GCA_900313895.1 uncultured Eubacteriales bacterium
ACGGCAAGGTCGAACCGTGGCTGCTGCTCTTCAAAAACGAGACCCACAACCACCCGACCGAGATCGAGCCCTTCGGCGGCGCGGCGACCTGTATCGGCGGCGCGATCCGCGATCCGCTTTCCGGACGCTCTTATGTCTACGGCGCGATGCGCGTCACCGGCGCGGCTGATCCCACCGTTCCCGTATCCGAGACCATCGAGGGCCAGCTCCCCCAGCGCAAGATCGTCACCACCGCCGCGGCGGGCTACAGCTCCTATGGCAACCAGATCGGACTTGCGACAGGTATCGTCGATGAGATCTACCACCCCGGCTATGCCGCGAAGCGCATGGAGATCGGCGCGGTCATCGCCGCGGCTCCCGCTGAGAACGTCCGACGCGAGGTTCCCGCTCCCGGCGACGTCGTCATCCTCTTAGGCGGCGCGACAGGCCGTGACGGTATCGGCGGCGCGACAGGCTCCTCCAAGGCGCACAACGCCCATTCGGTCGAGACCTGCGGCGCGGAGGTGCAGAAGGGTAACGCTCCCGAGGAGCGCAAATTACAAAGATTGTTCCGCAGAAAAGACGCTTGTCAGATGATCAAGCGCTGTAACGATTTCGGCGCGGGCGGCGTATCCGTCGCAATCGGCGAGCTTGCGGACGGTCTTGACATCGACCTCAACGCCGTACCCAAAAAGTACGAGGGTCTCGACGGCACCGAGCTTGCGATCTCCGAATCCCAGGAGCGCATGGCGGTCGTCATCGAGCCTGAGAATGTCGAGCGGTTCTTAGCGCTCGCGAAGGAGGAGAACCTCAACGCCTGCGCGGTAGCGGTCGTCAAAGCCGATCCCCGCCTGACCATGACCTGGAACGGCGCGAAGATCATCGATATCAGCCGCGAATTCCTCAATACCAACGGCGCTCAGAAGCATATCGCGATCACGCCCGCAAAACCCGAAAACTACGAAAAAACAGTCGAGGGCGGTTTTGCCGAGAATCTCAGAAAAACCGCGACCGACC
This sequence comes from uncultured Eubacteriales bacterium, assembly GCA_900313895.1. Lineage (GTDB taxonomy): Bacteria > Bacillota > Clostridia > Oscillospirales > Acutalibacteraceae > Ruminococcoides. The sequence continues at coordinate 997 of OMTA01000268.1, forward strand.
TCAATATCTGCTCAAAGCGCGGACTCTCCGAGCGCTTCGATTCCACCATCGGCGCGGGTACGGTGCTGATGCCCTTCGGCGGCAAAAATCAGCTCACCCCGATCCAGGCGATGGTGCAAAAGGTATCTGTTGAGAAAAAGCACACCGATACCGTTTCGCTGATGGCGTGGGGCTACAACCCCCTGATCGCCGAGAAAAGCCCCTACCACGGCGCGTATCTCGCGGTCATCGAATCCGTCAGCAAGCTGATCGCGACCGGCGCCTCCTTTGAGGACGTCTACCTGACCTTCCAGGAGTATTTCGAAAAGCCCGGTACGGACGGCAAGCGCTGGGGCAAGCCCCTCGCCGCCCTGCTCGGCGCGTTCAAGGCACAGATGAATCTCGGCATCGGCTCCATCGGCGGTAAGGACAGTATGAGCGGCAGCTTTGAAAAGCTCGACGTTCCGCCGACACTGGTATCCTTTGCCGTGACCACCGACAAGGTGCAGAATGTGATCTCGCCCGAGTTCAAGGCGGCGGGTCACAAGGCGGTGCTGATCACCCCCGACTATGACGGCGACAAGCTCCCCGATACCAAATCCCTCTTAAACATATATAATAGGGTGACCTCCCTGATGCGCGAGGGCAAGGTCTACGCCGCTTATACTCCGACCATCGGCGGTATTGCCGAGGCGGTCATGAAGATGTCCTTCGGCAACGGCTACGGCTTCCGTTTTGCGGATGATATTGCGCTCGATACCGTGTTCGGCTACTGCTACGGCGCGTTCATCCTCGAGACCGACGGCGATATCGACGGCGCTCTCACGATCGGCGAAGTCACCGATGACGGCAGCTTCACCCTCGGCAAAGAAGCTGTCCCGACGGCTGAGATCCTCGGCGCCTATGAGGACAAGCTCGAGGGCGTTTACGCCTGCAATATCCCCGATACGCACGCTCCCGTTGAAACCTTCCGTTATGAAGCAAAGGGCGAAAAGCCGTGTGCTGCTCCCGCGATCAAGGCCGCAAGACCCAAGGTGCTGATCCCCGCGTTCCCGGGTACCAACTGTGAGTACGATTCCGCGAAGGCGGTTGCAGACGCGGGCGCTGAGCCTGAGATCATCGTCATCAATAACCTGAACGCGGAGGGTATCCGGGAGAGCGTCGAGCGTTTCGCGCGTGAGCTGAAAACCGCCCAGATGGTCTTTATCCCCGGCGGCTTCTCCGGCGGCGACGAGCCTGACGGCTCCGGCAAATTCATCACCGCGTTCTTCCGCAACGCCGCTGTCAAAGAGGGCGTCGCCGATCTGCTGGATCACCGCGACGGTCTGATGTGCGGTATCTGCAACGGCTTCCAGGCGTTGATCAAATTAGTTCTGGTACCGTACGGCAAGATCATCGACACGGATGAAAACTGTCCGACCCTGACCT
>OMTA01000266.1 GCA_900313895.1 uncultured Eubacteriales bacterium
GGTTCTGTATGACGTCGTCAGCTGGTATCTTCTCGTCGGCGGCGCGATTTTGGCGCTTCTGTCGCTCGATATGATGGGCAATATCGCCGGGTTCACACTTCCGCCGATATTTCTGACGATAGGCGGTATCATGGCGGCGATCGGCGCGGTTCTGATCCTGCTGTTCTCCGGCAGAGAGAGCAAGCATCCCGTCAAGCGCTTCTTAAAGGGCGTCTACGGACTGTACGGCGCGACCGGCTATCTCAGCGATATCCTGTCCTACAGCCGTCTCTTGGCGCTGGGACTTGCGACCGGCGTTATCGCACAGGTATTCAACCAGATCGGCTCCATGATGGGCAGCGGCGTGATCGGCATCATCCTGTTCACGCTGATCTTCGTGATCGGACACGGTCTGAATATCGGCATCAACGCGCTGGGCGCGTATGTCCATACCAACAGGTTACAATTTGTTGAATTCTTCGGCAAGTTCTATACAGGCGGAGGCCGTGAATTCAAACCTTTCAAAATCAATACAAAGCATTATACAGTCAAGGAGGAAATCTGACAATGGAAGCATTTATAAACAATTCAGGATTATTTTTCGCGCTTCTCGGCGCTGCATTGGCAACCTTAATGGCGGGCATCGGCTCCGCTATCGGCGTAGGTAAAGCGGGTGTTGCCGCAGCCGGTGTTCTGGCTGAGGAACCCTCTCTCTTCGGTAAGGTACTGATTTTCCAGCTGCTCCCCGCGACACAGGGTATCTACGGCCTTCTTGTCGGCTTCTTGATCCTCTCTAACGTCGGTCTGATCGGCGAGCCCAAGGATATCTCCGTTCTGCAGGGTATGCTCTATCTGGCAGCTTCTCTGCCGATCGCTTTCGCAGGTCTGTGGTCTGCTGTTTATCAGAGCAAGTGCGCGGTAGCCGGTATCAGCACCGTTGCGAAGAAGCCCGATCAGATGGGTAAGGCGATCATCCTTCCCGCGATGGTCGAGACCTACGCGATCCTCGCGCTGCTGATCTCCATCCTCGCGATCTTCGGTATCGCCGGTATGCAGTAATTAGGAGATCACTATGGCCGGAATCGATAAAATGATTCGGCAGATCGAAGACGATACAAAAGCGGTATGCGACGATATGATCAACACAGCCCGTCATAAAGCGGAGAAGATCATGTCTGAGGCGAGCGCTCAGGCCGAGAAGATCACGGCGGACGGCAGGAAGAAGATTGCCGCCCACGTCGCGGATATCGAAAAACGCGGCGAATCCTCGGCTGCTCTTGAGGAGCGTAAGGTCAAGCTCTATACCAAACAAAGTATCATCAACGATATGCTGAAGATCGGCTTGGATTCTGCAAAGGATCTGCCCGATGACGAGTATTTTGAACTGATACTCAAGATGATCGAGAAAAACTCTCAGCCGCAGGACGGCGTCATCCTTTTCGGTAAGAAGGATACGGATCGTCTGCCGGCGGGATATATCGATAAAATCAATTCTGTATCAAAGGGAAAGCTGACGCTTTCCGATAAAGCCGCCGCGATCGACGCGGGATTTATTCTCAGCTACGGCGGTATCGAAGAGAACTGCTCTTTTGACGCGATCTTCATGAGCGAGTCGGATAACCTTTCCGACAAAGCGGGAAGGCTTCTCTTCTGAGAAAGGAGTTACTATGCAGCAGGATTTTACCTATGCTGTCGCGCGAATCAGATATCGTGAGAACAAGCTGTTGACCGACGCTGATCTCAACACGCTCCTTTCGGCTAAAGACGCAGACGCTATCATCCGACAGCTCAGGGACAAGGGTTGGGGAGAGAGCTCCGACGGTAACGATCCCGACGCGCTGCTTCGCCGTGAAAGCGAAAAGGTCTGGGAATTCATCGATGAGATCGTCCCGGAAAGGGAAGCGTTCGATTTTCTGCTGGTTCCCAACGACTTTCACAACCTCAAGGTCGCTGTCAAGGCGATCACCCGCGATATGAAGCCCGACGATATGTTCATCCGCAACGCGACGGTCGCGCCGGAGGATATCTATGATGCGGTCGGCAAGCGCGAGTATGATCAACTGCCCGAATTCTTGAGAGATACCGCGAAGGAAGCGATGTCGACATTGTTGCAGACCTCCGACGGTCAGCTGTGCGATATCATCATCGACAAGGCGTGCATGGAGTATGTCGCAAAGCTCGGAAAAGAGAACAGTGAGGAGATCATCCGCCTCTACTGCGAGCTGTTTGTCGCGTCCGCGGATATCAAGATCGCGATCCGATCCGCCCATACCAAAAAGCGTTTGGATTTCATCGTGCGTTCCATGGCGGCGTGCGATTCGCTTGATATCGACCGCTTGGCGACAGCGGCGTCACTGAGCTATGAGGATGTGCTCAAGTATCTTGAAACGACCCGTTACAGCGCGGCGATCCCCGCGATCCGCGTATCCATGTCCG
>OMTA01000263.1 GCA_900313895.1 uncultured Eubacteriales bacterium
ATGTCACCCATCTTCAACGATTTATCGCATTGGTTGAAGGACAGTATTATCTCGGTATGGAGATAGACAGCGCTAAGGCGAAAAAATCGGACGATGAAGAAGCGGCGCGGATCGAAGCGGAATCGATCGCTGCAGAAAAGGCCGAGGCTGAAAAAGCAGCCCAAGCGCAAAAGGAAGCCGATGCACAGTATAAAGCGGATGTCGCCGCTATGAAAGAGAGAACAAATGCTGCGAAAGCCGCTTATAAGGCGAAGCTGAAAGAGATCAACAAGAATTCTCTGGAGGCGAAAAAGGCAGAGGTTGACCGCAAAATCAGGAATTATAAAAAGACCAAGGGCGTCGATATCTCAGAATTCAACGGTAATGTTGATTTTAACAAGCTCAAAGCGGCGGGATATACCTTTGTGATGATCCGTCTCGGCTATGGATCGAATATCTACAGCCAGGATGACGCAAAGTTTGAACAGAATGTCAAAAGGGCTGAGGCTGCAGGAATGCCTTGGGGCGCGTATATCTACTCTTATGCGCTGAATACTTCATCCGCGACAAGCGAAGTCAAGCATACGCTGCGACTTTTACAGGGCAAAAAGCCCACGATGCCGATCGCGTTCGATCTGGAAGAGGACGAATATAAAGACAGTCACGGTATGACGAACAAGGCGCTGCATGATGTCACGGTGACTTATATGAAAGGTATCGCAGCCGCGGGCTACTACCCTATTCTTTACACGGGTTACGATTGGTTAAAAGGCCCGCTCAACACAAAGGATGTTGTCGGCAGTTATGATATCTGGTATGCGCAATGGTATACCGTCATGCAGTATAACACCAGCAGGGTCGGAATGTGGCAATACGGCGGAGACGTCAACTACATTGAGAGCCCGTATATCAAGGGACTCAGCGGCGCTTTTGATAAGGATTACTGCTTCAAGAATTATCCTGTTTTGATCCCGAACTACGGATATAATAACCACGTCGGGCTCTTTGATAAAAAGCTGGCGCCCACTGCGGAATCGCTGTACGGAAACATCTACATCGAAGACGGTGAAAAGATTCCGGATGAATATAACCGCAAAGGAGTCATGGGTGAATCCTTCAGAGACAAAGCTATTCAATCAGCTGAATAAAACACTAAGCGCTTCACGAATGATCGTGAAGCGCTTTTTAGTTGCGTGAAATTATCTCTTTGCTTTCAGCTTATGCTTTTTGATGTAGTGATCGGAGATACCGTAGAGGATATTGAATACAATGACACTTCCGATCGTGAACCACAACAGCATCAACCAACCGTTGGCGCTCAAATCAGCGAGCATGAAGAAGTCGCGGAAGAAGATGAACGCGATGGCAAATCCCGCGATGCTCATACAGAGCATTCCGACGCGCAAGGCGTTGAGCGGCAGTGACAAGCGGAGGATCAGCATCAGGCAGATCAATGAGGTCGTATAGACAGCGATCGTCGTCATCTCGCCGGAAGAGATATTTGTCAAGTCGATCATCAGCGCGGTCAGGATAATGCTGATCGAAACACATAACCCCGCCGGAGCGGCTCGCGCGATAATATTGAATGTGAAATTACCGCGAACGATGTTATGGTTGGGCTGAAGCGCCAATACGAATGACGGGAATCCGATCGCCAAAGCACCGATCAGAGTGAGCTGGATCGGTACGAACGGATAGCTCAACGTCGAGAACATGAAGAACACGGACAGGATCATCGAGTACATCGTTTTGACCAGATACAGCGATGAGCTGCGCTCGATATTATTGATGGAACGTCTACCCTCTGCGACTACCTGCGGCATACAGGCAAAATCGTTATTGACCAGAACCATCTGTGACACATTGCGCGCCGCCTCGCTTCCCGAAGCCATTGCGATGGAACAATCCGCCTCTTTCAAAGCAAGAACATCATTGACGCCGTCGCCGGTCATCGCAACGGTATGGCCGTGAGATTGCAGCGCAAGCACCAGCTTTTTCTTTTGGGCGGGAGTGACCCTGCCGAATACATTACAGTTTTCCGCAGCCTCATACAGCTCTTCATCTGTGTTGAGCGTAGACATATCGACGCCGTTTTCCGCACCGGGGATACCGGTATCGATCGCGATATTCTGTACGGTCTTGACGCTGTCGCCGGAGATGACCTTGAGCGTGACGCCTTGTTCCTTGAAATAATTGATGGTATCTTCCACGTTATCGCGCAGCTGATCTTTGATCAGGATAAGCGCCATCGGTCTGAGATCGTCCGGTAATTGCGATTTTTCCAAGCGCTTTTCGGATGTGGCAAGAACCAGGATGCGAACGGTTTCCTTGACGCTTTCGATCGCGTTCTTGATCTGAGGAACGTTACTTTGATCCGGAAAAACAAATTCCGGCGCGCCGATGACGTAGGCGTTTCCGTTCTCAAAGTTTCCTCCCGACCACTTGGTCTCGGAGG
>OMTA01000260.1 GCA_900313895.1 uncultured Eubacteriales bacterium
TGGGAAATGATCAAATGACCGATTCGGCAAAATACGATATCTGGCTGACGTTGGCGCTCGGCTATGCAAGCCCTAAGCCCAAGGCGATCCATAAGCTATATAATTCTATTAAAGAATTTTATGAAGGTGGCGAAAGGGAATGGCTGCTCTCAGGCGTATTGACGCAGAAGGATATCGCCTCTCTCACCAAAACACCGCTTTCCAAAGCGATGGATATCATCGCCCGCTGTGAAGCCTCGGGGATCTCCGTGATCTCTTTGGAGGATGACGATTATCCCGAAAAGCTCGCCGAGATCTACGATCCGCCCGCCGTATTATATGTAAAAGGCAAGCTGCCTGATTATTCCACGCGTCTGACGATCGCGATGGTCGGCACGCGCAAGGCGACCGTTTACGGAAAGATGGCGTCTCATCTGATCTCCGGATCGCTCGCGAAAGTCGGCGCGATCATCGTCAGCGGCGGCGCGGTCGGTATCGACAGCCTGTCGCATATCGGCGCGATGGAAGCCGGCGGCACGACCGTCTGCGTCCTCGGTTGCGGTATCAACTATCCGTATCTGATGGAAAACAAGAAGATGCGGGACGAGATCGCCCTGTCCGGCGCGCTTGTATCCGCTTATCCGCCCGATTATCCGTCCGGAAAGTACACTTTTCCTGAACGCAACCGCATCATCTCCGGCTTATCCGACGGTGTTGTCGTGATCGAAGCGGGCGTCAAAAGCGGTTCGCTGATCACAGCAAGGCTTGCGATGGAGCAGGGGAGAGACGTCTTTGCCGTCATGGGCAATATCACCTCGCCGTACTCTCAGGGGACGAACGCGCTGATCAAAGACGGCGCGGTACCCGTTACGGATTTCACGGACATCACCGGCTATTATCCGCAGTATAGGATTGTCGCCGAGCCGGACGATCCCGTGATCCCCGTTCCCACACACAAAACCGATATCGGCGTATCGGAAAACGCAAAGAAGGTATATGCCGCTATTACAGCGGAGCCGATCCATATCGACAGCATCGCATTTGTTTCGGGACTGCCCGTCAACCGTGTGTTGCAGGCATTGACCGAGCTGGAACTGGAAGGTTTGATCGCTGCCGAAAAAGGACGGATGTATAGAATCATATAGTATATTATGTAGGGAGGGACTTACTCCTCCCGCGAGCGGTCCACGCTCCCTATTATCATAGATTTTGGAGGACAAAAGAATGTCTAATCTGGTTATCGTTGAGTCTCCCGCCAAGGCGAAGACCATCAAAAAATATCTGGGCGAAGGCTATGACGTCGTTGCCTCGATGGGTCATGTCAGGGATCTTCCCTCCTCGCGCCTGAGCGTAGACGTTAACAATAATTTTGAACCGAAGTATGAGATCATCAAAGGAAAGGAAAAGCTGGTCGATGAACTGATCGCCAAGGCGAACGACTCCGAGCGCGTCTTTCTCGCGACGGACCCGGATCGCGAGGGCGAAGCGATCTCATGGCATCTGGCATATCTGCTCGGATTGGGACTTGATGATATTGACCGCGTAGAATTCAACGAGATCACTAAAACAGGAATCAAAAACGGTATGGCATCGCCGCGTACCATCAATATCGATCTGGTCAACGCACAGCAGGCGCGCCGTATCCTCGACCGTCTTGTCGGTTACAAGCTCAGCCCCTTTGTATCGCAAAAGATCCACCGCGGTCTCTCCGCAGGACGCGTCCAGTCGGTCGCTGTCCGTATCATCGTTGATCGCGAGCAGGAGATCCGCGCTTTCAAGCCCGAGGAATACTGGACGCTCGACGCAAAATTCATCCCCAAGGGCTCGCGCAAAGCATTTTCCGCGTCGCTGTACGGCAATCAGGACGGCAAACTGAAGGTCAAGGATAAAGCGCAGGCGGACGCGATCCTCGCCGATCTCGAAGGCGCTGAATATATGATCACCAAGGTCAAGAACGGCACGCGCAAAAAATCACCCGCACCGCCTTTCATCACCTCAACCTTACAGCAGGAGGCTTCCCGCAAGCTCAATTTCCAGTCCCGCCGCACCATGAAGGTCGCGCAGGAATTGTACGAAGGCGTTGAGGTCGAGGGCATCGGCGCGATCGGTCTGATCACCTATATGCGTACCGACTCCCTGCGTATCTCCAACGACGCCGTCGCTGACGCGCAGGACTATATCCGCTCCGAGTACGGTGAAAACTACCTGCCGCCGAAGCCCCGATTTTTCAAATCCCGCGCCGGCGCGCAGGACGGTCACGAGGCGATCCGTCCCTCTACACCGTCCATCACTCCCGCTCAGGTCAAATCCAGCCTGACGACCGATCAGTATAAGCTGTATAAGCTGATCTGGGAGCGCTTCACCGCTTCTCAGATGGCTGACTGTGTCCAGAAAACCACCCAGGCGGATATCGAGGCGAACGGCTATGTCTTCAAGGCGGCGGGCTATAAGGTCGATTTTGACGGCTTTACCCGTCTGTATGTCGAGGGTCGCGACGATAAGGATGATAAGGG
>OMTA01000259.1 GCA_900313895.1 uncultured Eubacteriales bacterium
ACCGACGCGCACGGAAGATCCGTTGATTTTACCAACACCGTTATCGTGATGACCTCCAATGCCGGTTCCGATCGCCGTGAAAACGCGCTCGGCTTCGGAAAGAGTCAGGATGACGCTGAGAAAGAGCGCGTGATGAAGGGCTTAAGAGAATTCCTCAGACCCGAATTTATCGCCCGCGTTGATGAGATCATCGCGTTTAGATCATTGACAGAGGAAAACTATATCGATATCGCCCGCTTGATGCTGTCGGAATATATCGACAGCCTGCACGAGAAGGGGATCCTCTTCGGCTTTGATGACGCGGCGTGCAAATATCTTGCGCAAAAGGCCTGCAACGGTCAAAGCGGCGCGCGTGATCTGAGAAACCTCATTCGCAAAGAGGTCGAGGATAAGATCACCGAGCAGATGATCCTGCACGGCGAGGGCGAGCTTGCAATGGTAGCGATCTCTTCCGACGGTGAGTCGCTGACGATCGATGCGAAATAATGATTACCGACAGGGGAGAGCGGATGTTCTCCCCGTCGCTGTTTTTCAGCGGAGTGATTGACATATTCAAAAAATATGGTATACTATAATCTGCCGGTGGGAAGTAGCCAAGCGGTAAGGCAACGGACTTTGACTCCGTCATTCGTGGGTTCGAACCCCGCCTTCCCAGCCATTCGGAAGCTGTTGATGTGGATCGACAGCTTCTTTTTTTGCAAATTTCTCTTGTTAATTCCTGTTATCAGGTATATAATACACACATCGGAGGTGTTGCTGTGAAACATACTATGCGTTTTAAAACCTGTTTAATATCTTTATTGCTTGTATTGACCTTGGTTTTGCCGATGGCAGGCTGCAACAGTTCAAAATCGACCGCTGAATCAAAAGCGACGGAGGATTCTTCCGCGTCGCAGGCTGCCGTTGCGCCGGAGATGGATGCGTCCGACTTTGTATTGTTGACAGATGTTGTGCCTGACGCGATTCTGGAGATCCGTTACTACTCTACCTACAACTTTGTCGGAGATCGCATCGACGGTTATGAACAGCCGACCGCGCTTTTGACCAAAGAAGCTGCCGCTGCTTTGAAAAACGCGAGCGATGAATTAAAGAAAAAGGGATATCGCCTGAAGATCTATGACGCGTATCGTCCGCAAAAGGCTGTCACGCATTTTATGAACTGGGCAAAGGATATCGATGATACCCGTATGAAAGAATACTTTTATCCGGAGCTGGATAAATCTGTTCTGTTCGATCATGGCTATATCGCTGAAAAATCCGGTCACAGCAGAGGCTCTACCGTTGACCTGACGCTCTTTGATATGAAAACGGAAAAAGAGCTTGATATGGGCGGTACCTTCGATTATTTCGGTGAGGTGAGTCATCCCGATTATAAGGAAGGGATCACGGAGGAACAGTATCAGAATCGTATGATCCTGAGAGAAGCGATGCTGAACAACGGCTTTAAACCGCTTCCTGAGGAATGGTGGCATTTTACCTTGGAAAATGAGCCCTTCCCGGATACCTATTTCCGGTTCCCTGTCAACGAAAGCTCGGTCAAATAACGGATTGATCGTGTGTTTGACTTTGTGCGGGTATGGTGATAGAATCACTATAGATACTAAAAATATAGGAGTTTTGATATGTCTAATGTGAATTTGCAGGGATATAAGGTCGATCAGATCGATTTCATCAACAAAAAGGAAAACGGTACGAAAATCTCGCTCGGGAACAAGTTTAGCTATAATGTTCAGTACGCCAAGGACAGAAATATGGCTAAGGCGGAATTTGACCTTGAGGTGCATGATAAGGAAGATCCCGAGAGCTTTAAGATCCATGCGATCGTCGTCGGATTCTTTTCGTATAATCCCGATGTGAGAAAAGAGAAGATCCATACCGATACATTCAAGGCGCTGTTTCCGTATGCTAAGGCGCTGATCACGACGATCTCCGCTAACTGCGGTATCCAGCCGATCATCATCCCGGAGATCGATATCGATAACCAGCAGATCTATCGCTTTGATAATAATAAGCCCGAATGATCGAAGTTGATTTGACAAATCAATCGGAATATGCTATACTGCGTACAGTAAAGCATATTCTGTTGTGCAGATGTAGTTTAGTGGTAGAACTTCAGCCTTCCAAGCTGACCATGTGGGTTCGATTCCCATCATTCGCTCCAATTTGTATTTAGTTGCTAACCCTTAGTGGTTAGCAATTTTTTTATTAAACATAATAAAAAAGAAACATTATAGTTTCTTAATTAATCTTATCAGTTATATAATTATTTATTCTTTGTTCAATAATAGCATATGTATTATTAAGACTTGCTACGGTATTTTGATATTCTATATATAAAGGAATACTTTCTAATGCTTTTATTTTTTTGTTTAATAATTCCTTTTTATCCAAATGATGGACAACATCTTTTTGTAATATTTTTATTTCACTAATTAATAAAGTTATCTCTTTATCATTATCTAAATCTTTTTTTAAAGATAGATATTTTTGATATTCAGAACTATTTTCAATTAAAGCAA
>OMTA01000258.1 GCA_900313895.1 uncultured Eubacteriales bacterium
AGAGGGCATAGTCCTTGATCCACTTTGCGTTCTTTCTCTTAAAGGAGTTAAAGGCTTTTTGGTCGCCTTCTTTAAACTTGCTGTAGGCTATCTTCAGCACCTTGAAGCGGCTTTCATAGATAGCGCCGTAGTCGATTTCCTCGTCATTGTCGCCCCAGAAAAATTTCTTGATCTGGGCTTTGGTCAAAAGACCCTCCTTAACGAGCGTATCGAGGTCAATCATATAGGGATTGCCCGCGTAAGTAGAAAAGCTCTGGTAGGGGCTGTCGCCGTAGCTGGTCGGGCCGACCGGCAGAATCTGCCAGATCGTCTGACCTGCGGCTTTCAGAAAATCTGCGAATTTCCTTGCCTCTTTGCCGATGGTGCCGATTCCGTACGGCGACGGCAGAGAGGTGATAGGCATAAGCACACCGGAAACTCTTGCCATAATGTCAACTCCTGTCTGTATTTAATTATAATTGCAAATGATGATCAGATTGCTCATACAAAGCATATTATACGATACTATTCTTATACATTTTAACATACAGATAGTCAAAATACAACCTTTTTTACAAAAAATGACGCCAAATCCATAAAGAAAAATCAGCGTCCGAATAAAGTTGAGATAAGATACGGAAAGGAGGATAAAAAACCGCCCGACAGGATCTCTTTTGTAATAGCGTGACAGAGAAAAAGCTCCCTTTGAAAAGGGAGCAGATATCTCTCGGTGCTGACGCCGATATAGACCAGTCCGACGGGCTTATACGGCGTGCCGCCCAAAGGCCCGGCGATACCGGTCGTCGAAACGCCGACGTCCGCGCCGGAGAGGATCCGTACGCCGCGCGCCATTTCCATCGCGGTCTTGTCCGATACCGCGCCGTAGGTCGCGAGGGTCTCCTCCTTGACGTCGACGAGCTTGCTTTTGATGAAATTCGCGTACGAGCATACGCCGCAGTCGAATACGCCCGATGCGCCCGAAACCGAGGTGATCGCCGCGGAAATCATCCCGCCGGTGCAGCTCTCGGCAGTCGCGATGCGCAGCTTCTTTTTGATCAGCGTATCGACCAACAGCTGCGGCAGAGCGTCCTCGGCGATATGCTCCTTCTCCAAAAGATCCAGAAATTCCGATGCTTTCATGTAAGCGCCTCCAATCGTTCGTTATTAATATTACCATTTTATCTGCCCTATTGCAATCTTTCGCGTTTTTTGTTAGAATTTATTTACATTTGCGAGGTGATCCTATGGCGTGGTTCTTTGCCGATACCGTTATCACAACCGAAAACTATACCCTAACCGGCGAGGACGCGTCGCATATCGCGCGATCGCTGAGGATGAAGATCGGCGAAACGCTGACCCTCTGCACGCCCGACGGACGGCGGCATGACTGCGAGATCACGGAGATCACCCGCGACGAGGTGACTGTCAGGATCATCGAAAGCACGGTATGCGAGCAGGAGCCGACGGTCAGGATCTCGCTTTTCATCGCGCTGATGAAGGGCGACAAGATCGACGACGTCATCCAGAAGGCGGTCGAGCTGGGGGTGCATGACATCACGCCGTTTCTCTCGGCACGGTGCATCTCGCGTCCCGACGAAAAGAGCCTTGCCAAAAAACAACAGCGCTGGCAGAAAATCGCCGACAACGCCGCCTCTCAATCCCGCCGCGGCATCCTGCCGAGGGTGAACCCCTGTATCGATATCGCGGATATCCCGCAGGCGGCAAAGGCTTGCGAGCGATCCGTCGTCTTTTACGAATGCGGCGGCGAACCGCTGAAAACGCTGATCGAACCGACAGCAGGCTCCCTCGCCCTAATCACCGGCGCCGAGGGAGGCTTTGAGGAAGCGGAGATCGAGCTGCTCAAAGAAGCGGGTATAAAGGTCGCGACGCTGGGAAAACGTATCCTGCGCGCTCAGACCGCGCCGATCGCCGCGATCAGCGCCGCCATGCTGCTCACCGGCAATTTAGAATAGTATTCGGGTGCGGGCAAAGCCCGCCCGCAATTATCCATTTTCCATTTTCAACTGTCAATTTTATCGGAGGTACACTATGATTGGATTTATCTGCGCGCTCGACGCCGAGGTTGAGGGAATCAAACAGCTGATGCTGAATAAGACCGAAGAAACCTTCGCGAAGATCCCCTACGCAAAGGGCGAGATCTTCGGACAGGAGGTCGTCTGTTGCGAATGCGGCGTAGGCAAGGTCAATGCCGCCATGAGCGCCCAGATCATGATCGACCGCTATCATCCCGACCGCATCATCAACTCCGGCATCGCCGGCTCGCTGAGCGAGGAGATCCGTATCGGCGATCTGGTCATCGCCGACGACTGCGTCCAGCATGATATGGACGGCACGGAGCTGGGCGATCCCCTCGGTCAGATCCAGTTCAATGACGAGCTGAGAACCTATCTTCCCGCTGATACTGCAATCGCGAATACGCTCGAAAAGGCTTGCGCCGATATCCCCGATACCGCTGTTTTTCGCGGACGGATCGCCTCGGGCGACGTCTTTATCGCCTCCCGCGACCGCCGCAAAAAGATCGCGGACACCTTCAACGCCATCGCCTGTGAGATGGAAGGCGCGGCGGTGGGTCAGGTCTGCTATCGCAACGAGATCCCGTTTACGATCCTGCGCTGTATCTCGGACGACTTCAAAGGGGTCGAATTCATGGAATACATGAAGTTCCGCCCTATCGCCGCCGAAAAATCCATCCGCGCGATCACTGCGTTCATCCAACTGTCGTAAGATCATCGTTTCATATACAACAAAAGGGCAACCGATCGGTTGCCCTTTTATGCTGTTATTTCGTTTTCAGTTCATCCTCGATGACGTTCGCGGCATTCTCAAAGTAATCGCCGACGAACAGCTCTACGGTGCCGGTATCGACCGACTTCGCGAGATCTGCGTCGATCGGTACCTTCGCCAGTACGCGGGTGCCGAACTCTGCGGCGATCTCATCGATATGGCTGTCGCCGAAGATCTTATGCTCCCTGCCGCAGTCGGGACACTTGAAGTAGCTCATATTCTCGACCAGACCGAGGATCGGGACGTTCATCATCTGCGCCATCTTGACCGCTTTTGACACGATCATGGAGACCAGCTCCTGGGGAGAGGCGACGACGATGATGCCGTCGAGCGGGATGCTCTGGAACACGGTCAGCGGAACGTCGCCGGTTCCGGGAGGCATATCGACAAACATATAGTCAACGTCTTTCCAGATCACATCCGTCCAGAACTGCTTGACCGTGCCGGAGATGACCG
>OMTA01000257.1 GCA_900313895.1 uncultured Eubacteriales bacterium
TGGCTCTTCAAAAGGGTGATCAGAAAGCATTATATCTATTATCCTTTGACATATGCGGTCATCTTCCTTTATATGATGCTCACAGGCTTCCAACCCTCGGTCATGCGCTCCGGTATCATGATGCTGATATGGATCACCGGTCAATGGGTGATGCGACAGACAGACCCGCTGACGTCCCTCGGAATTGCGGGGATTGCGATGCCGTTTATCTTTACGCCGTATGGCTGCGGCGACATCGGCATGATCCTTTCCTTCGCGGCAACCTTCTCCATCATCGTATGGCAGGCGCCGATCTATACACGCATACGCATTAAGAGGATCGGCGAGCATCTATTGACACGGTGGTGTATCAAGGCGGTAAACGGAATCTTGCAGGTTATATCAGTGTGTCTGGCGGCTAATATACTGGTGTTGCCGCTATCCGTATTTCTGTTCAAAGGCTTTTCCGTGATGACCCTAGTGTCATCTCTGCTGTTTTATCCGTTGATCCCTTTGATCATGGGCTTTTCTTTGGTCGTGTGTGCGCTGTATTATCTCGGGCCGCTGCGATATCTCGCGTTGATCGTTTCATGGCCGCTTTATTGCGTGTCAAAGCTCGTATTATGGCTTGCGAGGCTTTTATCATCTTTGCCGTTTGCGTATGTTCGTGTCAAATCATTGTATTTATATATATGGGTCGCGGCGACTTTGATCCTGTTTATCATAGCGTATCTGCTGCGAAAACGCCGTCGATTATATCCGATGATCGCGCTGCTCTCTGCCATTATTATGACGGTAGGACTGAGCGTACACTGTGTTGTTACGCTGAACACCAACATACTGGAGTATTATGCCGGCAAGACCGGATCGGTCGTATATCTCAATTATTGCGGCAGAGTACATATGCTCCGATTCGATTGTGATTCTAACACCGCGTATCAGATGCTCAAACAGCTTCAAAATGAGCACGACGGCGCATATACTGCCACCGCTACCACTTATGCCGAAAGCGTCAATTACAGCCGTATGTCGGATAACGAATTCCCCATTGATCATTATTTGATGTATCGTTCTGTCAATCGTAATGTCAACGCGTCCGTTCCCGATGAATCCATCGGCGGTGCATCGGTAGTCATGTTGGATGACGGTGTGAGAATGAACACCGTTGAGCATGATCGTAAGCTGCTATTGTACCTGACGGATACGGATCGAACGATCCTGTTGATCCCGAACGGATTTGATTATGAAGCGATACCCCACTCGATGCGAAAGGCGGATATTATCTTTATCGGTAAATCAAAAGAAAAATACGCCGGACTGAGCTGTGACACTTTGGTTTTATGCAGTTCAGAACAACAGAAATATCCGCTGCCGCAGCATCAAAGCGTGATAAAGCCAAAGGACAAGCATCTGAGCCTTGCCCTTAATTGACATCCCTTCCCGGTGTTGGTATAATGAATGTATCATGAATTTTGAGGTGCGCTATGCTGAGTGAAAGCGAACTGAAAAAACAATTATCAAAAGGACAATTCAAGAATATCTATCTGGTCTTCGGCGAAGAGAAGATGCTTGTCAAGCGCGCGATCGAACAGATCGAGAAAAAGATCGTCGGCTCCGATAGCAACGATTTCAATTACCATGTTTTCGGTGATGACGCGGATATCTCTGAGATCTCCGTGTGCGCGGATATCATTCCGTTTATGGGCGGGTATTATGTGATCCGCATCTCCGACATGGATATTGACAAGTTGAAAGCGGATGATTATAACGCCTTGATGACGATCCTGAAGAACCTACCCGATACGACGGTCGTGATCATTGCGATGCCGACCCTTGAGGTCAGCACAAAGACAGCGAAATCGCAGTTCAGGAAGCTGATCACATTTGCCGATAAAAACGGCGCTTGTGTGGAATTGATCCACCGTTCGGGACTGGCGCTCGAGCGCGACCTGTGCAAGTGGGCAAATGCCGGCGGATGTACGATGAGCGAGTTGACCGCGCATCAGCTGATCCAGTATGTCGGCGAGGATCTGAATCTCTTGAATACAGAGATGAAAAAGCTGACCGCGTATGCCGACGGCGCGGAGATCACGCCTCAGATGATCGATCTCTTGGTGACGAAAAGTACGGAAGCGAGTATCTATGATCTGTTTGGCTTTATTATGGGCAGGAATACCGATAAGACGATGTCCGCGATCGCCGCGTTGTATTATGACGGTGTGAACGGAATGACGATCTGCTCGGTTCTGTCGAATGCGTATCTGGACGCGTATCGCGCGCGGGTCGGTACAGAATCCGGCAAAAAGACCGCTGACGTAGCGGCTGATTTTTCTTACGGCAGGCGCGAATGGGTGCTTTCCAAAGCGCTTAAGCAGATCCGCTCTGTGACAACACCTTCTCTCCGCCGCAGTATTGACACGATCCTCGAAACACAGACACGCTTGGTGACAGAAGCGGTTGATGATCGTACCGAGATCGAAAAGCTCTGTTGCCGGCTGATCCTGATCGCGGAGGATCACTCGACTGTTACGGTCGGGGACGGCATTGACGCACAGCT
>OMTA01000255.1 GCA_900313895.1 uncultured Eubacteriales bacterium
GGTGCGGGCGTTATCGAGAAAGGTCTTGTAGCCGACGGCGAAATCGTCGGCTTCCTTTAAGATCTCGGGGCTGTAGGTCGCGGCGCCCTTTCTTTCTTTCATCATCAGCTTCTCGCGAAGCTCTTTTGCGTTGCTCATAATAATACCTCCGTGGTTTCGTTTTGTTACATAGTTATTATATTACGATCGATGTGGTTTATCAATAGAAAAGATCGAAGCGTTAACGGTTATAGATCTTTTGGTATCTGTCCCATGCGTGGGTGACTTTTTTGACGTACTTCTCTGTCTCGGTGTAGGGGATCTTTTTGAGGGTTTTGCCGTCGTCGGAATAGGTGGGATCGGACAGCCATGAATCGACAGCCGACGCGCCCGCGTTGTAGGCGGCGACGGCGGTGGGGATATCGCCGTAGAGCTCCTTAAGATAGGACAGATAATATGTGCCGTAGCGGATATTGATCTCGGGGATCCGGAGGGCCTCGTCGGTATAGATCACCTGACCGTCCTTGTGCTCCTGCAGCCACGAAAAGGTATCGGGCATGAGCTGCATCAATCCGACGGCGCCGGCGTGGCTCTCGGCGTTTTCGTCAAAACCGCTTTCGGTTCGGATGACGGCGTAGATCAGATTTTCGTCCATATCGAACTCCTTTGCGGCGGCTTCGACCTCGGTGGTGTAGTGCTTTTGATAGATCATGCTGAGGATCTTATACTTCGGGCCGTTGAGGACGTTGGTCGTGAACATCAAAACACAGATCAGCGCGATCACGACGATAGATAAGGTGATACCGAAGCCGAGGCATCCGTGACCTCTTCTCTTTTTGGGACGACGGCGGGGTCGCCTTCTCTGTTCGTTATTTGACGGTGTGTTATTCGGTTCCATCGGTCAACCTCCCGTAGACTTCTTTGACACACGCATGGAGCTCTTCAACCGTGCCGTTATTATCAATAATACGATCGGAATGATCGATAAAGAACCGGTCGTCATACTGGGCGGACATCCGCAGCTCGACCTCCTCGCGGCGGAGATTGTCGCGGCGGACAAGACGGTCGAGGCGTTTCTCGCGCGTGGAGAGGACGGAGATGATCTTGTCGCAGAACACATCCGCTCGCGCCTCGAACAGCTGGGGCGCGTCGAAGATGACGATATCCTCCTTGCAGTCCGCCGCCATCTCGAGCATGATCTCGACGATGCGGGGATGGGTGATGCTGTTGAGCAGCTTGAGGTTCTTTTTGCTGCCAAAGGCGATGCGCGCGACGAGCGAGCGGTTGAGGCTGTGATCGGCGTTCAGCACGTTTCCGAACGCGGCGCAGAGGGCGGCTTTTACCTCCGGTTCTTCGACCGCCTTTCGGGCGGCGAGGTCGGCGTATACGACGCCTGCGCCGAGGTTGCGGAGGATCTCCGCTACCTCGCTTTTGCCCGCGCCTGTCGGCCCGCTCAGCCCGATGATGGTTTTATCGGGCAGATCGATGACCTGAAATGCCGCGGCGCGGATGAGGCGGTTATACAGCGCCATGCCGACGCCCTGCGTCGTCGGACAATGGGCATAGACGGTCTCGACGCCCTCGATGGTATCGACCGCGCGCAGCGCGTCGAACAACGCCTGCGCCTGCTGTTTTAAGTCGTTTTTACTGCCGAGCGATACGGTCGGGGCGACGATCCTGTCGACATCCTCCGCGTAGCACATGGCGGCGCAGTTGCCGTCGCGGCGGTAGCATCGGTTGACAAAATCGGTATAGCGTTTGTCGGCTGAGCGCACGAGGATCACCTTTGCGCGCGGCGCGTAATGCTTGTATTTCATGCCGGGTGAGGCGGCTTTTTCGTTGTTTTCGAGCTTATTGAGGACAGCTCTGTCGACCTCGACCGCGCCGATGACGGCTTCGATCTCTTCCCGCGTGACGATGCCGGGGCGCAGGATGCGGGGGGTATCGGTCGCGACGGTGATGACCGTGCTTTCGACGCCGACGTCACACGCGCCGCCGTCGATGACGGCTTCGATCTTGCCCTCCATATCGTCGATAACGTGCTGTGCCGTAGTGGGGCTGGGCTTTCCGGAGGTATTGGCGGAGGGCGCGGCGAGCGGACAGCCGCTCTCGGTGATCAAGGCGCGCGCGGCGGGATGGGAAGGCAGGCGGATCGCGACGGTATCGAGTCCCGCGCTGACCTCGTCGGGGATGACGGCGCCCTTTTTCATGATGATGGTGAGGGGTCCCGGCCAGAACGCTTTGGCGAGAAGGCGGGCTTTTTCTGGAAGATCAGCGGTCAGAGAGAGGCGCTCGATGTCCGAGATATCCGCGATATGGACGATCAGGGGATTGTCCATCGGGCGACCCTTTGCCTTGAAGATGCGCGCGACAGCGGCGCCGTCGAGAGCGTTGGCGGCAAGGCCGTAGACCGTTTCTGTCGGCATGGCGACCAAGCCTCCGTCTCGGATGACGGCGGCGGCGGTCTTGATATCCTGTTGGCTGTCGGTCAAATGTAAGGTGTTCATGATTACGATTCGGGTGCGGGCTTGCCCGCCCATAACTCCTAACTCCTAATTCCTAACTCCTAATTAACTATTCATGCTTTCTTT
>OMTA01000254.1 GCA_900313895.1 uncultured Eubacteriales bacterium
GATCGCGCCGCCGTACAGCAGCAGTTTTTCCGTCAATGTTGTTTTACCTGCGTCAGGGTGAGAGATGATAGCGAAGGTTCGACGCTTCTGTATTTGCTCAGTTAAGTTACTCAATGTCAGCCTCCGAAAAAATGATTCATGTTTTGTTCATTCTTAATAATTTTACTCTATAATTATAGTAAAAGTCAACAAGTTTTTTAACCTTTTTTCTACATATAAAATCAACAAAATCTATTGACAATTGGACTTTGATTTATTAATATATAACCATAGAAACGATTTCATCTATGTTTTTTCATATACCTTCCAAACCGAGGCGAGAACGAAAGTTCTCGCCTCACCCCTTTATCGGCAAAAAAGGAGCTGCGATTCATGTTCGGATTATATATCCATATCCCATTCTGTGACGGAAAATGCTACTATTGTAATTTTTTCAGCAAGCACATGACCGAGGCGCAAATGGATGAATACACCGATCAGATGATCCGATCGATCTCATTATGGGGCAAACGTCTTGACAAAACGGTTGATACTGTCTATTTCGGTGGAGGCACCCCTTCCCTGCTTGGTCACAAAAGGCTGATCTGTATTTTAGATGCCGCAAGAATGGCTTTTACAATCACCGATAACGCTGAGATCACCGTTGAGGTCAACCCGTCCTCTACCGGAACACTCGATTTCTCCGCCTTGAAAGCCGCCGGATTCAATCGCTTATCGATTGGATTGCAGTCCGCCAATGATAATGAGCTGAAGCTGCTGGGACGTCGCCATCGTTCTGTTGATGCAAAGAACACGGTAGCGGCAGCGCGTAACGCCGGTTTCGACAATATATCCCTTGATGTGATGCTCGCGATACCGGAGCAAACCAAGGAATCTCTCCGATACACGCTCGATTTCTGCGCCGCCTGTCAGGTGCAGCACATATCCGCATATATCCTCAAAATCGAGCCTGAGACGCGTTTTTATCAGCTCAGAGAGAATCTGCCACTCTTCACCGATGACGCCCAGGCGGCGATCTATGAGGAAACCGTGAGCTATCTTGATAAGCTCGGCTATCATCAATACGAGATATCCAACTTTTCAAAGGAAGGTTTTGAAAGCCGCCACAACCTGATTTATTGGCATGACGAAGAATATTTAGGCTTGGGACCCTCCGCACATTCTTTTATTGACGGAAAACGCTTTTATTATGATAACAGTTTTGACCGATTTTATGCCGATGCGATCTCCGATGAAGGTGCCGGCGGAGATGAAGAGGAGTACATTATGCTCGCGCTGCGTCTTTCGGAAGGGCTGATATTTGAGCGATTTGAAGAGCGTTTTCATCATCCAATCAGTGAAAATATGCTGAAAGCGGCACAGCGATTGGCGAATCAAGGCTTGGTCAAGCTATCGCCTGATTCGATCTCTTTCACGATAAAAGGTTTTCTTGTCTCTAACGCGGTAATCGCTTATTTGCTCCAAAACACTTGACAACTGCCTCAAAACAAAGTAAAATAATGCTTGCTGAATCAAATTAAATACGGAAGCGTATCGAAGTGGTCATAACGGGCCTGACTCGAAATCAGGTAGTCCTCACGGGCTCGTGGGTTCGAATCCCACCGCTTCCGCCATATTAAATACAGGGTACCGCAAAAGCGGTACCCTGTATTTAGTTAGTCGATGAAGCGCAGCGGTGGGATTCGAAGGCGACCGTGCAGAGGATTAAGCATTAGCGCAATCCGAAGGTAGAATCAGACCTGTGGACTGATTCCAGGGAGAGCGTAGATGAAACATCTGTCACGCGCTGGGCGCTCCCAAGACGAGGAATTCTATTTCCTTCAGATAAGACCTACACCGCTTCCATCGAAAAGCGCAAGCGGTGTGATTCGAAGGCGACCGTGCCAAGGATTAAGCGTCAGCGAAATCCGAACTACACTGCTTCTGCTATTTCAAATACACTTTTTCTATATAATACGCTAATTCCCTTGCAATCTACCACATAACACTCTATAATAAAAACAGACATAATTCGACAAGCGAGGTGATCGGATGAAACGCTTTTTCTGCATCATCATTTCGCTTGTCATTTTATTATGCTCGGGACTTCACATTTTCACGGCTTACCATTCCACCACCTATCGAATGTCATCCGCGCATCTGACGTTATATACATACGCAAGCGGTACTTCTTTGCTGAGTTATCAGGGCGGCGATTGTCACTATCAACAGCTCGCTCCGTCCGAATACACCTCGGATATTCAATTTGATCACACGATCATCTCAGCCGCAGTATTCGGTAACACCGTTGTCGCGTTATGTAGCGACGTCAATAATGATCAGTTGGAAGTAAATCTCTATTATCCTCACAACAATTCGCTCGACACTTTCGCGATCAACGGGATTGTGTGCAATACAGATCCCGGCTTTTATTATAACGGTAAAAGCCTCTTTCTGATCAACGAGCGTCAGATCAACTGCATTGATTGTACCGTCAAGGTTGACATCGCCGGAATGCACCGCACTCAGGTCGCCCTGTACGGTCAGATACTTTTGCAGCATGACGGCATCGGCAATGGACTCGCCACCCAGCTCCT
>OMTA01000250.1 GCA_900313895.1 uncultured Eubacteriales bacterium
CGTCCATGCGGTTAGGTGAATTTGCTGCGCGGGAGAGAGGGGGTTGGAGGAAGGGTTGCGGACGAGCACTGCTCGTCCCTACAACATAAGTCGATAGTTGGTAGTTATTAGTTATTAGTTAGTATAGTGCCTGCGGCGCTCGTCGTCGCACGCTGTACTCGGTAGGCGCATTCGGTCGGTGTGCCTTGACCTCGTGTCGCGACTCCTCCTCTCCCCAAAACGCGGGGACGTTTTGGGGACCCCGGATTGAGCGCAGGGCGCTCCCGGGACGTCGAGGCGCCGTCCCCTACGGGTAGGGTGGATGCGGTTCGCCGGAGGGAAGGCTGGGACAATCTGCATAAAAGTATACCGCTTTTTTCAGTAATATTCAATATAGAATCGGAAATATTTTCTTGAATCTCTGTGGGGCATATGATATGATATAGGATAAGTCAGGTGATAAAAATGAAAAATTTCTTTCGGAAAACGGCCGAGTTTATGCAGGACCGTTACGGCAACGACAAGCTCAATACCTTTATTCTGGTGATCACCGCGTTTTTGTATGTGATCAATCTTTTTGCGCGCAATTCGATTATGATCGTCATTATCATTCTGCTGCTGGGGATCGCGATCTTTCGCGCGCTGTCCAAAAACATCAACAAGCGGCTGTATGAGAATCGGCGCTTTACGGATATCTTTACCGCTGTCAGCGACTTTTTCAAGCGGCAATACATGAGGATCCGCGACATCAAGACCCACCGCTATGTGCGCTGCCCGTACTGCAAGGCGCAGCTCAGGCTCAAGAAGCGCACCGGCGTGCAGCAGATCCACTGCCCGCGCTGCGGCGGAGATTTTAAGAAGAATATACTATTCTAATGATATTGTTTCTGATGAGACAGTGATATTATCCGCTTTTGCGGATAACGATATTTTTCGGTAAACCGAAAAGCGATATGCCATTTGTCCTCACAAATGGCGTAAACGGAAAGGAGGAGAGATAGATATGGTA
Source organism: uncultured Eubacteriales bacterium (assembly GCA_900313895.1). Lineage (GTDB taxonomy): Bacteria > Bacillota > Clostridia > Oscillospirales > Acutalibacteraceae > Ruminococcoides. Next base: position 989 of record OMTA01000250.1, read on the forward strand.
TTTTCATCGCTGATATTCTTATTTATGTATCTGCCGGCCGTACTGCTGACCTACTATATCTGTCCGCGCAAGTGGCGCAACCTCCTTCTTTTTGTCGTGAACCTCGTCTTTTACGGCTGGGGTGAGCCGACGTATGTGATTTTGATGGTCTTTTCAACGATCGTGGACTATACCTGCGGCTTCTTTATCAACCGCTATCGGGAGAAAAAGCACGGCGTCGCGGTGTTTTTCCTTGTTTTGTCCGTCGTCATCAACCTGAGTATGCTCGGGTTCTTCAAATACTACAACTTTATCGCCGATACATGGAATCAGGTGGTCGGGAGCGCGGCTTGGCATCTGCCGATCCTCAAGACGATCACCCTGCCATCGCTGACCTTCGGCGCGGCGTTTCCGTTTATCGGCTTTACCATGCGCACGGTGCCCTTCACCCTGCCGATCGGTATCAGCTTTTACACCTTCCAGACCATGTCCTATTCGATCGATGTTTATCGCCGTGAGGCTCCGGTGCAGAAGAACATCATCACCTTCGGTACCTATGTTTCGCTGTTCCCGCAGCTGATCGCGGGGCCGATCATCCGCTATAAAGACGTCGCCTATCAGCTGGATCACCGCAAAGAGACGCTCGATGACTTTACAAGGGGCGTTTGTATCTTCTGTGTGGGTCTCGCCAAAAAGGTGCTCATCGCCAATCAGATGGGCGCGATGTGGGACGCGATGCTCAGTACCGGTCAGGATAACGGCTGGCTGGGATCATGGGCGGGGATCATCGCCTATACCTTCCAGATCTATTTCGACTTCTCCGGTTACTCGGATATGGCGTGCGGTCTGGGCAATATGATGGGCTTTGAGTTCCTCAAAAACTTCAACTATCCCTATATCAGCAAAAGCATCACCGAGTTCTGGCGCAGATGGCATATCTCGCTGGGAACATGGTTTAGAGAATATGTGTATATCCCGCTGGGCGGCAACCGCAAGGGTTTTCCAAGACAGATATTGAACCTGCTGATCGTATGGTTTTTGACGGGGTTGTGGCACGGCGCGTCGTACAACTTCATCCTGTGGGGGTTGTACTTTGGCGTGCTGCTCGTCATCGAGAAGCTCGTGCTGAAAAAATGGCTGGAAAAAGCGCCTAATGCGGTGCAGCATATCTACGCGCTGTTTTTCATCGTGCTCGGATGGGTGATCTTCTACTTTGCCGAGGATAACGGCGGTATGGCGGCGATGGGAGCGTTCCTCGGATCGATGTTCAACTTCGGCGGTATCGTGATCGGCAGCGACGCGCTGGTGATCGTGCTGTCGTATCTGCCGATGCTGTTGATCGCGGGAGTCGCGAGTACGCCGCTGGGCGTGAGGCTCTATGACAAGGTCAAGACGACTGCCGCCAATCCCGTGCTGCAAAGCGTGTACTGTGCCGGCGTGATGGCGCTGAGCACGGCGCTCCTGGTCGCGGGAAGCTATAATCCGTTCATTTATTTCAGGTTCTGACCGAATCGTATCATTTCGAACGGTTTCGGGAGGAGGGGGATTCCCACGTCGGACTTTGTCCTCCTCAAAATGACAGACACTTTGAAAGGAGTCTTGCAAATAAAAGTCAAGCCCTAAAATGAAAAAAGATGAGAT
>OMTA01000249.1 GCA_900313895.1 uncultured Eubacteriales bacterium
TTACATGGTCGACTATCAGCTCTATACCCCCAAGTCCACGATGTACAACCTCTTCTCGATGATGAAGATTGATACCGAGAGCTTCGAGATGGAGAAGATGGCGCGCGCACTGGAGACGGTCATCAAAAACCATCCCGCGCTGTTGACCACTTTCCATTTCAACGACGACGGCGAGGTCGTCCAGCGCTACACCCCCGAGGTGTTCCAGGAGATCCGCGTCGAGAAGATCAGCGAATTCGAGTTTGATTCGCTCAAGGATACGCTGGTACAGCCCTTCAAGATCATGGGCGGCAGAATGTATCGCTGCCGTGTATTCGAGACCGAAAAGAACGGCTATGTGTTCTTTGACGTCCACCACACCCTCTTCGACGGCACCTCCCTGAAGGTGTTCATGGGTAACGTCGGCAAGGTATACATGGGTATGGCGCCCGATCCCGACTACTACTACCTCATGCTCCAGAACCGTGAGGAGATCGAGAAAACCGACTTTTATCAGGAAAGCAAGCGGTATTTCGAGGAGAAGTTCGACAATATCGAGTGGTCGGCATATCCCGACGTCGATCACGATTCCCGCGAGAACGATCTGGGCGAGCTGTTCGCGCCGATCTCGATCATGCAGCCGATGCTCTCCGCGGTAGAGCGTCAGTACAAGGTCAGCCGCAACGAGTTCTTCATCACTGTTGCCGCGCTCGCGATCTCTATTTTCAATAAAAAGAACGATATCATGCTGTCGTGGGTCTACAACGGCCGTGAGGATATGGAAATGATGTCCTCTGTCGGTCTCTTATTCCGCGAGCTGCCCATCGGTATCCGCTTCAACGATAAGCTGACTCTGCGCGAGGTATTCGCCGATGTCCATGAGCAGGTACAAAGAGGCATCGAGCACAGCTGCTATCCCTATGTCGATATCCACGGTACCGTCGCGACCCAGGAGGCGGCATATCTCCTGTATCAGCAGGATATCCGCGATATGGGCGGTATGGACGGCATGAATATCGAAACCATCGATATCCGCCAGAACCAGGCGGCGTCCCAGACGATCCTCGATATGGAGATCCTCGACGGCGCGGACGGTCTTGTCCTGATGATCGACTATGTTTCCAGCCGCTATAACGATAATACGATCGAGTGGTTCAAGGATGACTTCCTCAACGTAGCACAGCTGCTCGCCACCCATAATTCACAGAAGGATATCACCATCGGCGAGATCCGCAAGAAGGTCCAGGATAAGACAAATTTCTTCGAGAGAGTGATCAGTCTGTTCAGGAGAAAGAAGTAATGACAGAAAATCAGTCCGTAAAGGAGGCGCTCCGCGCCTCCTACGGTGAAAACAAGCCGATCGACGGCGAATATGACGCAGCCCTTGCCGCAAAGTGCAAGAACGGCACCTTCGTCGGAAAAGAGCGGGAAGGCGTCGCGATCTATCGCGGCATCCCGTTCGCAAAGCCGCCTGTCGGCGCGCTTCGATGGAAGCGTCCCGAGCCGGTCGATCCCTGTGACGCGGTCTTGGAAGCCTACTACAACGGCAAATCCCAGCTCCAGACCGAATGGCACAGTGAGCAGGCGTCCTATTACCCGCAGGGTGAGGACTGCCTCTATCTCAACCTCTGGGCAAACAAAGCCTGCACCGATGAGAAAAAGCCCGTCATGGTGTTCTTCCACGGCGGCGCCTACGGCTGGGGCGGTACTGCCGACCCCCTGTATGACGGGTACAATTTTGCCAAGGCGAATCCCGACATCATCCTCGTCACCGTCGCCTACCGCATCGGTCTGATGGGCTTTATCGACCTTTCCTACCTCGAGGGCGGCGAGGCGTATCCCGACGCGCCGAACCTCGGTATTCTGGATCAGATCGAATCCCTGCGCTGGGTACACGAGAATATCGCCGCGTTCGGCGGCGATCCCGACAACGTCACCATCTTCGGCGAGTCCGCCGGCGGCGGCAGCGTGTCGCTTTTGCCGATCATCCCCGAGGCGCACGGACTATTCAAGCGCGTCATCGCCGAGAGCGGTTCGGTCGCCCTGACCTATTCCAAGGAAGAATGCAAGGTATTCACCGACAAGGTGGTGAAGTTCAGCGGCGCGACCACGATGGACGAGCTGCTCGCGCTCAGCGAGGAAGAGCTGATTCGTCTGAACGAGGAGGTCAATTCCTATAACAACTTCCCCCAGCGCGACGGCAAGCTGATCCCGCTGAATCCCTACGACGGATACCGACAGGGGCTGTCGAAGGATATCGACGTGATGTTCGGCACCAACGCCCACGAAATGAACTACTGGGTCGGCGAGCTCGGCGGCATCGTTCCTTTCCGTTTCGGAATGCCGGTCAGATTTGAGAGCGACCTGAAGTTTTTCTCCAGGGAAGACAAGGCGCGCATCGATAAATTCATGTCTATGCGCAAGGGTCATCGGCTCTGGAAGATCACTGAGTTTTATAACGAGCTGTTGTTCCGTCTGCCCGCGATCCGTCAGGCGGAGCTGCATACCATGAACGGCGCAAAGGCGTATATGTACTATTGGACAGAGCAGTCCACCCTGCGCTTCAGGGGCGCCTGTCACGCGGTAGAGCTGGCGTATGTTTTCGGCAACACGCAGAACAGTTGCTTCGAGAAGG
>OMTA01000248.1 GCA_900313895.1 uncultured Eubacteriales bacterium
GAAAACGAATTCAGAAATTCAGAGGGTGAAATTGAGCAGCGTTATTGGATCACTATCTGTAATTGACAAGTTCCAGCCTGTCTGACCGATGATGACCTTGTAAATCGGAAGTTGTGGAGGTGATCATAGTGAATGAATTCAACGAATATGTTTATGAGGTTTTTTCCGCAGCCGGCGATATTGTCATAAAACCCATGATGGGCGGATATCTTGTATACCTCAATGGTAAACTGATCGGCGACATTTGCGGCAATGAACTATTTTTGAAGAGAACTCCTACATCGGACAGACTCCTTGTAGATTCCGAACTGCGTTATCCGTATGAAGGCTCAAAGACACTGATGCACGTATTTGACAGATTTGAAGATAAGGCGCTTGTTACGGAGCTTCTGCATGGTATGTATACAGAGCTTCCGGAAAAGAAACCTAAAAAGCTGAAAAAGAAAGACAAATAAGGACTTGTATCGATAGCAAAAGCCCTTGGCAAATCTCATTCGATATTTCTCATCAAGAAAGCGCGCGCACCCGGCGCGTCCGCTTTCGTATACCCATCGCTCGTGCGCGCGCAGCGTGCAACTGAGCGGGGATTATAAATTGTTTTTTAGCGAGCTGCATGGAGGGGGCGATCTTTGTTTATTGAACGTGATTGTCGATCAGCCGTTATTCTTATTCTTTGAGAATCGGCGGAGGATGAACATCGCGCCGATCAGGAGCGCCGCGCCGACGGCGAGACTGATCCACGGCATATTGGTAAAGCCGATGATCAGATAGCCGATCGCGCAGACGACCGCCGTCAGAGTCGCGTAGGGGATCTGGGATTCGACATGGCGGATATGCTCACACTGTGCGCCGGTGGAGGCGAGGATCGTGGTGTCGGAGATCGGGGAGCAGTGGTCACCGTAGACGGAGCCCGCAAGGGTTGCGCCGAGGGTGGGAACCAGAAGATCGCTGCCGCCGGTCGCGGAGCAGATCATGGTCACGATGGGGATCAACAGTCCGAAGGTTCCCCATGAGGTACCCATCGAGAAGGACATCAACGCAGCGATCACAAATACCACGAAGGGCAAAAGCTGAAGCGGAACATTGGACGAAGCGATGAAGCCCGAGATAAACTGACCGGTGCCGATCAGCTCACGGCATACGCCGCCGAGACTCCACGACAGAATCAGGATCAACATAGGAGGAACGATGCTGCCGACGCCGCTGACGATATTGGTCGCGAAGGCCTTTGGCTTCATGATCTTGCGGGGGATATAGAGGATGAAGGCAGTCACCAAACCCGCGAACGCGCCGAGCGATAAGCCGGCGGTGGGGTTGGCGCCGATCGCCTCGGAAAAGGGTACGCCCTCAAAGAAGCCGCCGACATATGCCATACCTAAAATCGCACAGACGATCAGTACGAGGATCGGCAGGACAAGATCGATCACGCGGCCTTTGCCGTTGCTTTCATCGATCTTTTCATCCGTTACGGCGTCGCCGTTGCCCTCTGCCTGCGCCCTTTCCTCGGCTTTTCTCATTTTTCCGAAGTCGAGCCCGGTGACGCAGACAAAAACGACCATCAGGATCGTCAACAGGGCGTAAAGGTTGTAAGGGATGGTGGACAGGAAGGTCGTAAAGCCGTTGGTGTCGCTGACTTCCGAAGCGACCGCGACCGCCCATGAGGAAACAGGCGCGATGATACAGATCGGCGCGGCTGTCGCGTCTATGATATAGGCGAGCTTTTCGCGGGAGATCCGCTGGCGGTCGTAGACGGGGCGCATGACCGTTCCGATGGTCAGGCAGTTGAAGCCGTCGTCAATGAAGATCAGCACGCCCAGCAGGGCTGTCGTCAGCAGGGTCGCGCGTTTATTTTTGAGCTTTTTCTCCGCCCAGCGTCCGTACGCCGAGGTTCCGCCGGATTTTCCGACCAGCGTGATCACCGCCCATAAGAGAGCGAGGAAGATGATCATGTAGGCGTTATCCGCGATCTTCTGCGCCATCATATCGAACAGGCGGGAAAATACAGCCATAAACGGCTCGCCCGCCGAAATGACGTAGATCACCATTCCGGACAATACGCCCAAAAACAGCGAGGAGTAGACCTCCTTTGTGATCAGGGCGAGTACGATCGCGATCAGGGGCGGGAGTATCGATATCCAACCGGTTTCTATCATAGATGCTCCTCCTTATCAAGGGATTGTTTTACAGTGTTTTCCACATTCTTGTTTCGCAGTCATCCGTCGGCTTGAAGCCGAAGCGCAGATACAAGCCGTCCGCGATGCTGTCACAGCAAAGATAATCCGCGCCGAATACTTTTGCGTCCTCTTCGATCAGCGTCAACAAATCCAAGGCGCAGCCTTTGTGACAATATGCGGGATGGGTATACGCGCCGCTGATCTGGACGATCCGTCCCGAGGGGGAATCGTCGCACGGGAATACATGGCAGAAGGTGGCGGTCATCACGCTGACGAGCCGATCACCCGCAAAGGCGCCGTAGGTCTGCGCGCCCGCAGCTTTCGGCGCTCTGTCGCCGCAGTAGAGCGATGCGAGCGCTTCACTCAGCTCGCAGGGAAAGCCGTCCGCCTTTGACAGAACCAAAAGGTCATCTATTCTGTTTTTATCGAGCTTTTGACAGATCGCTTTCATGTTTCCTCCGATTGGTCGCGGATCATAATGCACGGTATACCGTCGTTTCCTTTTGAAAAGATTATAACGGATTGGCGGGCAGATTGCAACCGATTTAATGCGTTAAATTGATAAAAATCCGATCTTTTTTTCTTGACAAGCGAACGCTGTTCGTTTACTATAATCTCATAAATGAACACTGTTCGTTTTGCACTATTTCACGGACAAAGGCAGTCTATATATGTCAAAGAGATTTTTAACAAGAGAGCTGATCATCTGCAAGGCTTTCAAGATGATCGATGAAAGCGGGCTGAACGCTTTTTCCGTTCGCGGGCTGGCGGCAGAGCTGGGGGTTCAGGTATCGTCGCTGTACAATCATATCCATAATGAAAACGATCTGTTGATAGAGGTCGCCAAGCGTGCCGGCGATATGTATACGCAGATCATCAAGGGCACGCTGTACGGCTTGCCGCTGGATGAAGCGACCGTGAAAGTCGGCGAGGC
>OMTA01000247.1 GCA_900313895.1 uncultured Eubacteriales bacterium
GGCGGTCTCTTGGATCGTTTCGATTCCGTCGTCCTTTGCGTGCCCGTTATATTCATCATTTCACAATTTGTCACGATCATTGTTTAAGTTAAATCATTATGGTAAATCATCTATCTATATTAGGTTCCACCGGCTCTATCGGTACACAGACGCTCGATGTTTGCAGAAAGCTGAATCTCGGCGTTACGGCGCTGTCCGCTTACAGCAGCATCGGCTTGCTAGAGGAACAGATCAGAGAGTTCAAGCCCGCTCTGGCGGTTGTGTACGACGAGGAAAAGGCGAAGGAGCTGAAAATCAAAATCGCCGATACATCGACAAAAGTCCTGTCCGGCATGGACGGATTGTTCGCGATCTGCCACGACGACGCCGACCTTCTGGTCAATTCCGTCGTCGGTATGGTGGGACTTGCGCCGACCTTGGAGGCGATCAAGGCGAAGAAAAATATCGCCTTTGCCAATAAAGAAACGCTTGTCGCGGGCGGCGAGCTGGTCATGAACGCCGTCAGGGAAAACGGCGTGACCATTTATCCCGTTGACAGCGAACATTCCGCGATCTTCCAGTGCTTACAGGCGGCTCCGCCCGAGAAGTCGCTCAAAAAGATCATCCTCACCGCGTCCGGCGGCCCGTTCTTCGGGAAAACCGCCGAGGAACTCAGGGACGTCACCGTTGAACAGGCGCTCAAGCATCCCAACTGGGATATGGGCGCGAAGATCACCGTTGACAGCGCGACGATGATGAACAAGGGCTTGGAGATCATCGAGGCGGCTTGGCTGTTTGATACCGATCCCGACGATATCGAGGTCGTCGTCCATCGTGAGAGCATCATCCATTCGATGATCGAATTCACCGATAACTCGATCCTCGCGCAGCTGGGTCAGCCGGATATGCGCATCCCTATCCAGTACGCGATCACGTATCCGCAGCGGTATCCGTCGCTTGTCCCGGAGATCGATTGGACAAAGCTGTCGCAGATGACCTTCTATACGCCGGATGACAAAACCTTCAAGTGCCTTGCCGCTTGCAAAAAGGCGATGAAGATGGGCGGGATGTATCCCGCGGTCGCCAACGGCGCGAATGAAGCGGCTAACCTGATGTTCCGACAGCACAAGATCTCTTTCCTTGACGTCGGAGAGATCGTTTCCGCCGCGATCGAGAATATCAAGGTCGGCAGCGCAACCTGCCTTGACGATGTCCTTGAAGCGGACGCCCGCGCACGTGAGTTCGCGCAAGGCTGTATCGCATAACTGATACAGGCGAGCAATGCTCGCCCCTACTACAAACTAAGAATTACTGACTACAAACTATTTCCATGGAGATGATATTATCGCCGTTCTGACAACGATCGCTCTGATACTGATAGGGGTTCTGTTATTTGAGCTGATTATCTTTGTACACGAGGGTGGACATTTTATCGCCGCGAAAAAAAGCGGCGTCAAGGTCAACGAGTTTTCACTGGGTATGGGTCCCAAGCTCTTCAGCTTCACAAAAGGGGAGACGACCTATTCGCTGCGCCTGTTTCCCATCGGCGGCTACTGCGCGATGGAGGGCGAGGATGAAGACAGTGAGAATCCGCGTGCCTTCAATAACGTTAAAATCTGGAAGCGGATGATCATCATCGTCGCCGGCGCGTTTATGAATATCGTGCTGGGTATGATCCTGATGCTTGTTACGCTGATCCCTCAGGAAAACATCGCTTCGACACAGATCTCTATGTTCATGCCCGGATCCTTTTCATCCGTATCGGGCTTGCAGGCAGGCGATAAGATCGTCAAGATCAATGGTTATGACGTCAATACCTACATTGATTTCTATTTCGCGTTATATACGTTGCCGGTGACGGAGGTCGATGGCAACGAAACGCAGATCTATAAAGAAGATTGTTCCTTTGATCTGTTGACCTACGCGCGCGAGTGTCTTAATAAAACGGACAGCGCTAAGGCGGATGAGGCGAATCAAAAGATCACCGCTCTGTTTAGTACCGCTCAATCGAAGATCGCCGAATGTGCGTCAAAAGAGCAGGCATACAAAGTGTTCTGTCAGTATTATGATCAGATCACCGAGCTTGCCGGATTGAAGAAAACCGGTAAATATCCCGAGATCGAGCTCAGAGAATCCAGAAAACGTTACAGGACCGATATGACGGTCGTTCGCGACGGCGAAAAGATCGAGCTCAAGGATGTCGATCTCATGACGCTCAAGGATGAGGACGGCAATTCCAAGATGCAGCTGGACTTTTATGTACAGCCGCTGGATAAGAACGCCGGCGTGATCATCGGCGAAACCTTCAAGGAGACGGTTTCCGTTGTCCGTATGGTCTGGGGCGGTCTTGCGGGACTTGTCACCGGCAAGTTCTCGCTCAACGAGATGGCGGGCCCTGTCGGCCTGGCGGCAACGATCACGGACGTCGCTTCCAAGAGTCTGGAGACAAACGGCTTCGGCAGCGCTGTCAGCTCGATCGTCTATGTCATGATGGTCATCTCGATCAACCTCGGCGTCGTCAATATGCTGCCGTTCCCGGCGCTTGACGGCGGACGTTTCCTGATGCTTCTGATCGAGGCGATCTTCCACAAGCCCGTTCCGCGCAAGGTGGAATCGATCATCAATACTGTCGGATTGGTACTGCTGCTGACGCTGACGGCGGTCATAG
>OMTA01000246.1 GCA_900313895.1 uncultured Eubacteriales bacterium
TACCGAGATTCACATATTCCCTGTCGTTACTCTCCGGAATACCGTGCGTCGCCTCGATATCGGGCTTAACGTGCTTCTTCACCTGATCGATCAAGTCGCACGACGACAACAAAGACGACAGCATCACAGCCGCTACAATCAGGGCGATTATCTTACATAATCGGGTCATTCGTACCTCTTTAGCAATAGTTTTCGCTGATCGGGAGCGTCGCGATCGCATTGAGATCCGCTTTTGCGAGGTGTCCAGCCAGATACTCGTAGTAAGCCTGCGCACCGACCATCGCACCGTTATCGCCGCAAAGTGATCTTTCCGGCATATACAGCGCATATTTGCCCTCACAGCGTTTGGATAATTCACGGCGCAGCAAGATATTCGCCGATACGCCGCCCGCGATCACGAGCTTAGTATACCCCAGATCCTCGGCGGCAAGCAAAAAGTTATCGACAAGACAACCGACGACCGCCTTCCTGTAGGAAGCGCACACATCGGGGATCGAATAGCTCTCGCCCTTCTGCTCCTTATTATGGATCAGATTGATCACAGCGGTTTTCAGCCCTGAGAACGAGAAATCATAGGGCGATCCGTCCACCTTCGGACGCGGCATCGGATATGCGTTATCATCGCCATCCTCAGCGATCTTATCCAGCTCTACCCCGCCGGGGTAAGGGATCCCCATCGCGCGGGCGGCTTTATCGAACGCCTCACCCGCGGCGTCATCACGGGTACGACCGATGACCTTCATATCGGTATAGTCGCGCACCTCGACGATATGGCTGTGACCGCCTGATACAACCAAGCATAAAAACGGCGGTTTTAATTCTTTATCAGAAATATAATTAGACGCGATATGTGACCTGAGATGATGCACCGGGATCAAAGGCTTGCCTGTCGCGAGCGAAAGCCCCTTTGCAAAGTTCACCCCCACCAACAGCGCGCCGATCAATCCGGGCGCGTAGGTGACCGCTACGGCGTCGATATCATCGAGCGTACAGCCGGCAGATTTGATCGCCTCATCCACTACACCGACGATCGCCTCGGCATGACGACGCGACGCGATCTCAGGCACGACGCCGCCGTAGAGCTTATGCTCCTCTACCTGTGAAGCGACGATATTGGACAGGATCGTTCTGCCGTCCTCAACAACAGCCGCCGCAGTCTCGTCACAGCTGCTTTCGATGGCAAGTATTTTCATTCATATACCTTCTTTATCATGATGACCGCATCCTCGCGCGGATCATCGTAGTAATTCTTCCGTATGCTGATCGGCTCAAAGTCGAGCGCTTCATACAGCGCCTTTGCAGCGGTATTGGAAGCACGTACCTCAAGGCAAACGGTTTTGACCCCGCTGCAGGAGGTCAGCATCAGCTCAACGAGCTTCTTCCCCATACCCCTGCGACGATACTTCGGGCTGACCGCCAGTTCTACGATGCTGCCTTCATCCATGATCGCCTCAAACGCGATATATCCGACGACCGTATCCTCATCGACGCAAACGGCGCAGTAGGAATCGTTCTTATCGAGCTGTGATGTGATACTCTCCTCGCTCCACGCGCTCTCTCCAAAACAGTCGTCAAGCAATTTCTTTACGCCCGTAATATGCCCGGGCTGCATTTTACACAGGATCATAACGTTGTGATCAACAACTTGACCGCGCCGATGATCTCGTCACGACATTTGCGATAGGCGTTCAGATCCCCGCCGAAAGGATCGACGATCCCCTGACGCAGATCATAGATATCGTCCACATTAGGCGCGCGGCGCAGCAGGCGCAGCATATTTTCGGGGATCCCGATGGATTTCAGGATCTCGTAATGCTCGTCGTTCAGCGCGACAAACAGGCTGTATTCATTCAGATCCAGTGACGGTAAAAACCGAGTGCGGTGTGTGGAAAGGTCAAGACCGATCTCCGCGACCGCTTTGACCGCGTTATCCGAGGCGGGTCTGTCACCGACCGCGGCAACACCCGCGCTTTCCGCCACATAGTCAAGTCCGCTCTGCGCGGCTAACTGATTAAAGATCACCGCCGCCATCGGACTGCGGCAGGTATTTCCCGTACATACAAATAATATCTTTTTCATAGGATCAACTCAGCCTTCCCCTTGAGGGGAAGGTGTCGCCTGACACAAAGTGTCAGGTGACGGATGAGGTGTCAGATGAGACATAATATCCTCACACACTCCCCCAAAATTCTTTTGAATCTCTAAATTGGTATATCTTAATACCATGTACCCGTTTCTTCTGAAGTAATCATCCCGAACGGCATCGTCACGCTCGCCTTTTTCAGTATAATGCTGTGAACCGTCCAGTTCAATGATCAGTTTTGCTTTATGAATATAAAAATCAACAATATAACACTTCAATACTTTTTGTCGTTGAACAGTGACATTGAGATTTTTCAGAAAATCATACCATAGATGCTTTTCTTCTTTTGTCATATTCTTTCTTAAACTCTTTGCGCTATCCGTCAAATACTTATTATTCCAATCATTCATCTTTCCACCTCATCCGGCATCAACAACAAGTTGTCGATGCCACCTTCCCCTCAAGGGGAAGGCTCTTTAGCCTTTCGCGTCATACCAAGTCTCGCCCATCGCAGCCTCGGCGGTAAGCGGAACGCTCAGGCTGACGGCGCTCTCCATCTCTTCCTGCAG
>OMTA01000244.1 GCA_900313895.1 uncultured Eubacteriales bacterium
GAGGAGGAGTAACCCTGACGGGTTGCGATCGACGATAAGCCGATAAAGATTGAAAATGACTCATTATCGGCTATTGAGTTCGACTCCCTTCATCCTAAGAAACGAGCAGTTTCTTATACAGTAAAAGCACAAGCCTCCTGCATCGAAAGGATGCAGGAGGCTTTTTTGATTTAGATATTATTCCTCACAGCCAGGTAATCACCAGATAATCTGGATCACTTCACCGATTCCGCTGTAGGAGGGGAGGCTCGCTATATAGCGTTGGATACCCGTCGCGTCGAGGATCGTCAGATTTCCGTCGCCGTCGGCGTCCTCCGCCCTGGCGTCATAGCTTTTGTTCGGCAGATCGGCGAGCCTGCGCTGGATCGCCGTCGCGTCAACGACCGTGATCTCGCCGTCGCCGTCAACGTCGCCGCGTTTTATCTGAATAACAGGATTTGTCGGCGGGGTCGTAGGCTTTTCCGGCTTTTCTGTCGGAGTAGGTGTCGGTGCAGGACCGGGATCGATGCCGGAGCCTCCCGCAGCGCCGATCCGCGCCAGCGGTACCGTGATCGTGTCGCTGTCTTCTTTTTCCGCCGATGTCGAGCTATCCTTTGAATACGGCTGTGCGGCGTTGTCTGCCATCGAGAGGTCATACGGCAGACAATCCATGCCGGAGGTACCGAAGGTCGATACCTTCAGGATACCGATGCTGTCGCGCTCGATATCCGATGCGGAGATATCAAGATTGCTCAGCGGGATAGAGATCTCGTAGAACATATCCATCGACGCCTTGTGCCCCGCCGCGTACAGATCCGTCAGCTCCGCGTCGACACAATCGCCCGCGACGCGCTTGTTGTCAGTGCCCGCCTTCTTCAAGCCCATCAGCTTTCCGGAGAGGGTCTTGCCGTTGCCCCACTTGATGTTGATACCGGTCTGGGCGCCTTTCTTGACCAGTACGTCGGGCTCAAGATTGCCGTCGTCGTTCGCCGTATAGATGAACGGGCCGTTCGAGGCGTTGGTCGAATAGGCGATCACATGATCGGATTCCGCCTCGACCGTTGTGCCTGTGTCCCATAAGGTGCCGCCAGCGGTCTTGCCGTGGGTGGGATTGCCCGAGCCGGTGTAGATGTACATGAATACAGGCAGGTTGTAGATCCACAGGTTACCCTGCGTCAGCGGGAAGTCTTCGCCGGGCGCTACGACGTCCTGCACATTTGCCATCTCATACATGATGTACAGGTTGGTGTTGTCCCATGCGGCATACATCGCATAGTCGTCGATCGCGATCTCGTGCATCGACCAGTGGGCGTATACACGCGGATCATCATTCGCGACGCCCTGTGCGATCAGCATGGAGGAATCCCAGTCGGATTTGTCGCCGTCGACCGTGATGGTCTTGCGCTTACCGTAGCCTGAGGAGGGGTTGGTGGCATAGTTGCCGCCGATTGCGCCGGAGGTATTTCCGCCGCCGCCGGATCCGCCGGAGGTACGCTTTTTATAGGAACAGCTCTTGGTGACCGTGCCGTAGGAATTGGTGGCGGAGATGTCGAGCTTGACGGTCGCGCCTTCCGCGGCATTCGCGCCGAGGGTAACGGTGGTTGTTCCGCTGAATGACTTTTGGCTGCCGCCGTTGATCTTGTAGTAAGCAGAGGTCGCGTTGGTGACGGTGATCGTCACATCGACCGAATCCTTGAAGGAACCGCCTTCCTTAGATACGCTGATCTCGGGAACGGGGTCGGCGTTGTAGTTGCTCCACTGACCGGTCGCATAGTCATAGAGCTTGCCGCCGCCGGGATAATCCATATCCTTGGTCTGGCCGCCGTTGCCGTTGAAGATGACCATGTTGAACTTATCGTCCGGAACGGTGTAGTAGTAGATATCCGTCTCACCGCTGACCTTTGTCATCTGGACGCCCGGCCAAGCCTGGTTGTTCTCCTCGGTGTTTTTCTTCCACATATAGCAGTTGGGGGTGAAGCTGGCGCGGCAATAGATCTTATCGCCCGCCGCCGCGGAAACGTTGACAGCAGCGACTGTCACCGCCGATACTACCATCATGACCGCAAGAATGATCGCAAGTAATTTTTTGAATGTTTCAAAACAATCCTCCTTTTTCATGTTGAAATCCTGAATCATAGTCCCGGGAAAGCCTCTGTATTCTCAAACAATACAGTGATCCTTCCCGCCTATATTTCAGTTTTATTATAGCGGGTGGATCATCAAAAGTCAATCATACACAGCGCAAAACACAGAGGATGCGGCGCATGAATAAATATCCCCGGATGGCTGAAAACCGTCCGGGGATCAATCGATTTCTTTTGTTTTGAACGATCAACCGGCGTTGATCGGGTTGCCGTCCATGTCGCACAGATCCGCCAGCACGCGCTGGATGCGGGTCGCGTCGAGGATCGTCACGCTTTCGTCGCCGTCCACATTCGCGGCGATCAGGTCGATCTCTTCCTCTGAGCAGAGATCCGCCATATAACGCTGGATATGGGTCGCGTCGAGGATCGTCAGCTCGCCGTCGCGATCGGCGTCACCGCGGCTGTCGACAGGCTTCGGCGTATAATTCGGCGCGAATTGCTCAGAGAGCCATGCCGCGCGGCCGATCATCCAGTCCGCCGCATAATCGTACATATCCTTGGTCTGGCCGCCGTTGCCGTTGAAGATGACCATGTTGAACTTATCGTCCG
>OMTA01000276.1 GCA_900313895.1 uncultured Eubacteriales bacterium
CGTCCTCGATCAGATCGGCGATCGCCTTCGCGGTGATCTTCACCGCTTCATATTGTTCTGTCAGATTCTTGCCCAGAGCATTCCCGCCCAGCGCAACAACAATTCTCTGTTTCATTGATCCAAATCATTCAGGTGTGGACGAAGTCCACCCGCAATTCCAAATTCCTAATTCATCATTCCTGATTATCAGAACGCCTTGCGTTCGATCCCGCGCTTCTCCAATTCCTCAAGCGCCTTTGCAGGATCCTTGACCTTCGCGAGAAAGATCATCGCGGCGATGATGTACGGCTTAAAGGAAGCCTGCTTGTACAGCGGCACGCGATAGCGGTCAAAGACAGACGCGGCAACCTCGCCCTCCTTGCAGCTGACGTCGGTGATATCGGCGGGCAGACAGTGCAGATACAGCGCCTTGCCACCCTTGGTCAGCGACATCATCTCCTCGGTACACTCCCAGTCTTTATGGGTCGCGTTCTCTTTGAGCAGCTCCTGCTCCAGCGCCTTGATTCCCTCAAAGTCGCCGTCGCCGTACAGCTGCGTGCGTTTTTCCATCGCGGCATAGGAAGCCCAGCTCTTCGGATAAACGATATCCGCGTCTCTGAACGCCTCTTTCATGTCGTTGGTTTTGGTAAAGCTGCCGCCGGTTTTCGCGGCATTCGCCCTCGCGACCTCTTCGACCTCACCCATGACGTCATAGCCCTTTGCCGTAGCTCGGCGAGTACGCCCATGTCATCGCGACCTTCTTGCCCTTGAGGTTCTCCACCCCGCCGAACTCGTGGATGATATGCAGCATATCCGCCATGCACTGGGTGGGGTGGTCGATATCGCACTGGAGGTTCACGAGCGTCGGCTTCTGCTCGAGAACGCCGTCCTCAAACCCCTCCTTAACCGCGTCGGCGACCTGCTTCTGATAGGTGTGGCCCTTGCCGATATACATATCATCGCGGATACCGATAACGTCCGCCATGAACGAGATCATGTTGGCGGTCTCTCTTACGGTCTCGCCGTGCGCTATCTGGCTCTTCCCCTCATCGAGATCCTGCACCTCCAGCCCCAACAGATTACAGGCGGAGGCAAAGGAAAAGCGCGTGCGGGTAGAGTTATCGCGGAAGTTCGAGATCCCAAGCCCCGAGTCAAAGATCTTCGTCGAGATATTGCGCTCTCTGAGATCGCGGAGCGCGTCCGCAACGGCAAACACGGCGGCGATCTCATCGTCGGTCTTGTCCCATGTCAGGAAAAAGTCGTTCTCATACATATTCTCAATACCGAGGCTTCTCAGCTTCTCGGCATATTCTTTTGTCTTACTCATGATTTACCCTCCGCGTAATTCATCGGCACAGCGGCATAGACCGCGGCGCACCGTACCAGATCCTCTTTCCATGTCTTTTCATTGGGAGCGTGCGCCTGCGCCTCGGCGCCGGGCCCGAAGCCGATGCACGGGATCCCATAGCGGCCCATGATCGAAACGCCGTTGGTCGAGAAGGTCCATTTATCCACCCGCGGCTCGCCGTACAGCCCCTTGTGAGAGGCGACCATCGCCTTGGTGGCGGGATGATCCTCGGGGATGACCCATGTCGGGAAGTAGCACTCGGTCGGATATACCAAGCCCGTCCATGACGGACGCTCATAGGTGTACATACTGACCTCTGCGCCGTATTTTTTAACGGCGGGCAGCGCGCGCACTTCCTCGAGAGCGCTCTCCCAGGTCTCGCCGTCGGTCAGACGTCTGTCAAGCGAGATCGCCGCAAAGTCCGCGACAGCGCAGCGCGAGGGCGAGGTGTAGAACTGCTGCGTCACGGTGACGGTACCCTTTCCGAGGAAAGGATCATAGTGCAGGCGATCATTCAGCGCCTTGACGTCCAGAACGATCTCCGCCATTTTATAGATCGCGTTATCGCCGCGCTCGGGCGCGGAGCCGTGGCAGGAAACGCCCTTGACCTCGACGCGGATCTCCATTCTGCCGCGCTGACCGCGATAGATCCCCTTGTCGGTCGGCTCGGTGATGACGACGAACTCGGGGGTGATATTCATTTCATTGTGGATATACTGCCAGCAAAGGCCGTCACAGTCCTCCTCCTGAACGGTACCGGTGACCAGCACCTTGTAGCCGTCGGGAATCAGTCCCAGATCCTTCATGATCTTCGCGCCGTAAACAGCGGATACCACGCCGCCGGTCTGATCGGACGTACCTCTGCCGCCGATCTCCGTCTCTGTCTCATAACCCTTGTAGGGATCAAAGGTCCAGTTCGACATCTCGCCGAGCCCCACGGTATCGATGTGACCGTCAAAGGCGATGATCTTCTCGCCTTTCCCCATCACGCCGTGTACGTTGCCCTGCGGATCGGTGAAAGCCTCGTCAAAGCCGAGCTTTTGCATCTCTTCGACGATCCGCTTCGCGACGCCCTCCTCTTCGGCGGATTCGCTCGGGATCGCGACCAGCTCCCTGAGGAACGCGGTCATATTCTTCTCATAGTTTTCTGCTGCTTTTTTGATTGCTGAGTAATCCATACTATAACCCCCTGAAACACTGTCATTCCGAAGGGCGAACACACGTGTTTCGCCCTGTGGGAATCCCCTATCCTTGTCATTCTGAAGCTTGCTGAAGAATCTATAAGATCCTTCACTTTGTTCAGGATGACATTGTCGCTTCGCGGGATAGCCACAGCCCGTTGAAAGGCATCATAATGACATATCAATTTACCCTTTCATTATACTATATTAAACAGGCGGGTCAATATCATTTTGCCATTTTTCTAAAAAAATTTTTGGTTTTCATAAAAAATGATTGATTATCTGTTTTCATTGTATTACAATGGTGTTGAAACCACCTTTATTTCCACATTTTCGGCAACTTTTCACGATCATGACGATCAATCAGGTGCGGATGTTCCGCCCTAAATTGTCCATTATCCATTGTCAACTGTCTATTATATTGTTTCGGAG
>OMTA01000242.1 GCA_900313895.1 uncultured Eubacteriales bacterium
AAAGGGAAATAGGATTATTCTGTTAAGTCCGCAAGCTTACGCTGGATCGCGGTGGCGTCGAGGATCGTCACGGAACCGTCATCATCATAGTCCGCATTCCATACCGCGTATGATTCCGACGGCAGATCTGCCAGCATACGCTGGATCGCCGTCGCGTCAAGGATCGTCAAATCCCCGTCGTTATCCACATCTCCGGGGATAACATTCGGCACGATCACCGAATATGTCGGAGTGTCGGTAGGCAGCTGCGTTGGTTCAACAATAGGAGGCTCGCATGGATAAGCTAAGAGGAATCCCTTATAGCAAAGGGGGTCTGTGCCGTTGGCGCTGCGATAAAAAAATATGCGGATAGATCGGGAGTCATAACCGGGCGCATAGCCCTCGTCTTCCTCAGACGGATACCAGCGCTCCGCTGTCTTGCCGTCCCGCGAAAAGACGACCTTCACCCTGTCATCGGCAGACATGGTAATATCTCGAGTGCCAATCTCTCCGTAGCCATAGTAGTCATAGTCGAGCCTTGTCAGGCGATAGCCCTTTTCAACATCCCAGTTATCCTTTTCAAATACGAGGTAGTAGCAGTCGTCATATTCGATCGGTTCATCCGGCTTGATCTCGCGGATCTTCTCATGCGCCGCGATCGCGAGGATTTTTTTCTTCGATAGGACAAAGCGGTTCGAACCGTACTCCCATTGTTCATCCTCAGGATGCCACTCACCGATGACCTCGCTGTCTTCGATGTTCAGTTCCTTGAAGAAGTCGACCCAGAACTGATGCTGGAGCTGCTGCCTGATCTTGTTGCGCATCCGCCGCCAGATATTGACCATATCATTCGCAAGCACGCGGTCGGTCTTAGTCACTTCATGGACGTCCTTCATCGTAAATCCGACCGCCTCATTTGTCAAACGCTCCAGCTCGCTTTCGTTCCATGTTTGCAAACCCCAGTACTCGATCCAGACCTCGGTAGTATCGTCGTCCGACATCGTATCGAGCCTTGCCTGCAGCTCGGGGGTGATTTTTTCATCGGGAGTGATCTGTTCCTTGTTCAGCAGGTCGATCTTATAAACCCGATCGAACTCTGTCAATCGGTAGATATGCTCCTTTGTCAGGCGATAGTTCGACGGGATCTTGATATCGTCGATCGTATAGCCCTCGTTCGCGCCGCACACATCGTCGAAGGTCAAGCCCATTTCGTCCATCACGGATAAGATAAATCTTTTATAAACATCCTGCAGCGCGGCATAGAAAGCTGTATC
Organism: uncultured Eubacteriales bacterium; assembly: GCA_900313895.1. Lineage (GTDB taxonomy): Bacteria > Bacillota > Clostridia > Oscillospirales > Acutalibacteraceae > Ruminococcoides. The sequence goes on from OMTA01000242.1 coordinate 1,254, forward strand.
ATACCGCTCGCGTTCTTCGTTAGTTTCTACCTTTTTATAGGGTCTTGAGCTGTCGAGTGTCAGACCGGTTTCTTCCTCGGCGCGCCGAGCAGCCTCGTCTGTCTGCTCTTTGTTGCCGAGATAGTAGCTGATCGGCACATATACCTCTATGGTATCTGTATCGGACATTTTATCGAGCTTTTTCTGCAGCTCAGGGGTGATTTTTTTCGCATTGACCGCGGATGCAGGCAGTATGAACATACCGCATATCAAAACGATCGTCAAAAACAATGCAATTATCTTTTTCATGCGAATACCTCCTTTAGTATCATTAACAGTAAGCAAATCAATATTAAACAGGCACGACGACATAATCGGTATAGCGGGCGATCTCCCGACCGTCCTCGTTATACAATCTGATCTCATAGGTACCGGAGTCGGGCAGAATCCCCTGCGGAACGACGTATTTCAGCCACAGATTGCCGCCCCGATTCCAGATAACGGTCGTCAGGCGTTCCGGGGACAGGAGCTCGCCGCCGCCCATCAGCTCACCGTCGACATCATACAGCGCGCAGTATACCTTGCCGCTGCCGGTCAAGCCATCCGGCGAACCATGCGCATAGATCGGGGGCGCGAACATACTGCCGGAGGGTACGCTTGTCGAAGCGGTCGGATCGCCGCTGTCGCCGGTCGGTGCCAACAAAAACACCCACGGAGAGGGATCATGCGACGCGTCAGTCGGTATAACAGTCGGAACTGTCGTCTCGAGCGCTTGCTCGGTCGGGATCACAGGCATTACCTCATTTGGCTGAATAACAGGTTTAGGAAGTGCTTTTTCAGTTGATTCGGACTGTTTGGGCGATTTCTGCCGAGCAGCGGAAGTCGGCGCAGGTTGTTCGGGCGCGGCGGTCTGATCTTCGTTTGTCGCGGACATATCGCCCGGTACGGTCGGCACAGTCGTTACGCTCCTGTCGGACGAAGTACGAGTTGCAGCTTCAGTCGCCCTTTCGGAGGGCTTCGCGACCGGTTCGGTCGCTTTCTCAACGCTGTCGGTCGGCTCAGTCGCGGGATCATCGTCCGGCTCAGTCGGCGCGTCTGTCGCGAAAGCAGTCGGTTCGACCGCCTCGTAAGTTGCTTTGACCGGCGGCTTTTTATTTCCAAAAAGGAAAAATGCAGAGAATCCGAGCGTGGTCACCAGTACGACGCTTGCCGCCGCGGCGATCATCCTCGTCCGACGGTACCACGGCAGGACAGCCGGAGTTTTTTCAGCGGATTCGGGGACCATGAGCGCTTTTTCGATCAGCTCTTCGGGCACAGGGAGGTTCTTCAATAAATCACAATTGTATTTATTCATCATCAACACCTCCGTAAAGTTTTTTAAGTTTGTCCCGTCCGCGGCGCATTATCGTGCGGACGGTATTGTGGTTTTTGTCGAGGATACGCGCGATCTCCT
>OMTA01000238.1 GCA_900313895.1 uncultured Eubacteriales bacterium
TCAGGATCGGCGTGAATTCCGGCTCTCTGGAAAAGCATATCCTCTCTAAATACGGCCATCCGACCGCAGAAGCGTTGTGTGACAGCGCGCTTTACCACGCGTCCTTATTGGAAAAGTTTGATTTTAACGATATCGTTCTGTCGATGAAGTCCTCCGACGTTCGGACGATGGTCAAGGCGTATCGACTGGCTGCCGAACGTTGTGATTATCCTCTGCATCTCGGCGTGACGGAAGCGGGTACAAAGCGCATGGGCATCATCAAATCCGCTGTCGGGATCGGCTCTCTGCTCGTTGACGGTATCGGCGATACCATCCGCGTGTCACTGACCGATCATCCCGTCGAGGAGGTCTATGCCGCCAAGGATATCCTGAAATCGCTCGGCATAGGGGAGAAGGGCATCCGATTCGTGTCCTGTCCGACCTGCGGCAGAACAAAGATCGATCTGATCGCGTTAGCGAACGAGGCGGAAAATCGCCTCAGAGATTGCAAAAAAGATATCACCGTCGCGATCATGGGCTGTGTTGTCAACGGCCCCGGTGAAGCGAAGGAAGCCGATATCGGTATTGCCGGCGGCGACGGCGTCGGTCTGGTATTTAAAAAAGATGAAATAATCGCGAAGGTACCCGAGGATCAGTTGATTGACGTATTGGTAGAAGAGATCGAAAAGATGTAAGCTCGGGATGAAAGGGTAAAGATGATAACTTTATCGGATGTATTCTCACAATATCATATAGAGATCGATCCGGCTCTCAGCAACGCGAGCGTCAGCAATATCCGTGTCAATCGTGAAAAACGATTGCTCACGATCGACGTCCATCCGACGGCTCTTGTCAAGCGTTCCGTTCTGTTTTCGCTGGAAAAAGCGATCGCTGACGGAAACGTCGGTGTAGATAAGGCGATCGTTCACGTTCGCTATACCCCCGAAATGTTCGAACTGGGCTATTTCGGTGAGATCGTTGAGGCGATGCGCGCGCAAACGCCCAGCTATAACGGAACACTCAATGGCGCTGAGTTGGAAAAAACCGGCGAAAATTCCCTTCGAGTGATCCTCACCCACGGCGGTGCGGGCTTACTCGAAGCCAAGGGTTTTTGCGAGGCGCTCAGCGAGCTATTAAAGCAGGAATTCGGATTGACTTATTCCGTTTCATTCGGCGGCGTTACCGAACTGAAAGCGGATGATTCGCTGTTTATCGACAGCATCAATAACGCGCAGAAGAAGATCGAACGCAAAAAGCTGGAAGAACTGACGCATCTGTTTGAGGATGATGAAAAATCATCTGCGAAAGCGTCTTCCGGCGCGAAAACAGAGATCGAGATCAGAAAAGGCAACTATCTGTATCCCCGGATCATTCCGTCCACGGTCAAGCCGCTTTACGGCAGGATCGGAAAGGGGAAGATGATACCGATCAAGGATATCGCTTACGATACCGGTCGCGCAACCGTATGGGGCGATGTCTTTGAAACAGAAACCAAAACCACCCGATCCGGCGATAAGAATATCATCACCTTTGATATCACCGACTATACCGGATCGATCACGGTCAAGATATTTGATTCTATCCAGAACTGCAAGGTTCTATCTAATGTCAAAAAAGGATCCGCTATCATCGTTTCCGGTGATGTGGAATTCGATAAATTTGCCGGCGACACCGTCATCAACGCACGCTCTATCTCGACTGTAGACAAGGTCAAGGTCGTTGATAAGGCTGAGAAAAAGCGCGTCGAGCTGCATCTGCATACCAATATGTCACAGATGGACGCTGTCAACGACGCGGGATCGCTTGTCAGACGCGCCGCTGAATTCGGCCACAAGGCGATCGCCATCACCGACCACGGTGTAGCCCAGGCGTTCCCCGACGCGATGAACGCCGCGGAGAATCTGCGCGATAACGGCACGGATATCAAAGTCATCTACGGTACGGAAGCGTATTTCATCGATGACCTATGCACATCCGTAGACGGCGATAAAAACGAGCCGCTCGACGGTGAATTCGTATGCTTCGACCTGGAAACCACGGGTCTGTACGCCTATCATGATAAGATTACCGAGATCGGCGCGGTCAAGATCAAGGACGGTATGATCGTCGATCAGTTCTCGACCTTTGTCAACCCGGAGCGTCCGATCCCCGCTCAGGTCGTCCAGCTGACCGGTATCACCGACAGCATGGTCGCCGGCGCGCCTTCTCAGAGCGAGGCGGTACAGAAGTTTCTGGAATTCTGCGACGGCGCCGTTGTGGTCGCGCACAATTCTCCTTTTGATACCGGTTTTATTCGCAAAGCGTGCGAAAATATGGGCGTGGAGTATAACCTCACATCGATCGATACCGTTGCGATCGCGCGCTCTATTCTGCCGAATATCAATAACGTAAAGCTCGATACGCTTGCCAAGTATTTCCACCTCGGAAAGTTCAACCATCATCGCGCTGTTGATGATGCGGAGATGTTGACCAACATCTTTTTGAACCTGTGCAGGCTGTTGACCGAGCGTCTGGATATCCATGACGTCCACGAGCTGAAGGAAAAGGTGAGAGGCGGCGACTATAAAAAGCTGCCCACCTATCACCAAATAATTCTTGTAAAGAATAAAACGGGATTGAAGAATCTGTATAGACTGATCTCCGAATCCCATCTTGATTACTACTATAAACGTCCCCGCATCCCGAAATCCGAGCTGATCAAATACCGCGAAGGCTTGATCATCGGATCGGCGT
>OMTA01000237.1 GCA_900313895.1 uncultured Eubacteriales bacterium
TGATTTCACCCGGTCAAGGCTGTCCGCGGGGACAATGATCGCCTTGTTTTGCGCAGTCAGAACAGCGACTTCATCCTCTGTGCCGCCCACGACCGCTGCACGGCAGTTTTCCCGATCCGTCCGCAACGCCGCATAGTTTGAGAAGCCGTAGTCATACAGCGCCGCATGATCGTCCCAGTCATCGCGATCATCCAGCGTCACGGCGATCAAGGTCATCCCGTCGCGCTTCGCGGCGGTCACCAGACAGCGTCCCGCCGTCATGGTGTAGCCGGTCTTGCCGCCGATACAACCGTCATACAGACTCAGCAGACGATTATGGTTGGGATAAGTGACCTGCTTTTCGGCAGGCTTCACAAAGTTCACCGTCACGGACTTTTGCGCGGTCAGCTTACGAAAGCTGTCGTTCCTGAGCGCATACGCCATCAGCTTCGCCATATCGCGCGCCGTGGAATAATGCGCCTCGTCGTCCAGTCCGCTCGGTGTAACGAAGTGGGTATTCTTCATGCCGATCTCGGCTGCTTTCCGATTCATCCGATCGGCAAAGCGCTCCGTGCTGCCCGCTATCGCAATCGCCGCAGCATTGGCGGCATCGTTGCCGGATTGCATCATCATGCCCACGGCAAGGTCATAAAGCCGCACCTGTTCGCCGACCTTCAGATACATCGAGCTGCCCTCGGCGGTCATCTCGTCCGTAAATTCCACCACGCGGTTTTCCTTATCCGCGATCTCAACGGTGATCAGCGCGGTCATGATCTTGGTGGTAGAAGCCATCGGCAGCCGCAGATCGGGATCGCCTGACAGCAGTACCTCGTCGTTATCGGCGCAGTACAGCACATACGCGCCGGCGGAGCAGGAAACCTTTTCGGCATTTGCTGAAAAAGGGACACACAACATCAACGACAGGATCACGATCAACGACATCAGCTTTTTCATTCTATCACCCGATAGATGATATGTGAAAAGCCGTCGCGATATGACTCAGGAATCGAAGCTCTCGAGATCCGCCTCAAGATCGGTTTTCGCGGTTTTATCGGATTTGTCCTTTTTGAAGAAGTCAGAGACCTTTTCGAACGCCTCGGGGATCATACCGACGATACGATCCGCCGCACCTTCATAATAATTGATCGGTACCATCTTGATATTGCCCTTGCTGATCGTCAAAAAGCCGATCGGCTGGATGGTCACGCCCGCGCCCGAACCGCCGCCGAAGCACTCGCGGTTATCCTTTTTTGTCGGAAGGTCGGAACCGCCGGAAGCAAAGCCGTAGGTGACCTTCGACACCGGGATGATGGTGGTGCCGTCGGGGGTAGTGATCGGATCGCCGATGATCGTATTGGCGTTGACCAGTTCCTTGATCTTTTTGATCGAGGTATCCATCAAACTATTGATCGGATGTTCACTCATAAGCACATCTCCTTGCTATGATCTCGGGGCGATAAAGCTCGTCCCCTCATTAATTATATTGTTACAGTTTCATACGCGCGATCAGCAGCTTGACGCCTGCTTTCACGCCTTCCAGGAGGACAAATCCGACGCGGATATACAGATGGACGTCGGCATAGACCTCGGTTTCTCTCTCGTCATCAAAGATCGGCTCAAGCGTTACGTTATAGCTCTTACAAACGGTCACGGAGGTGAGGACGTTGATCGCCGGATAAAACGCGGAACAGATCTTTCCATATTCGACTGCGGTCGTCGCGGCGTCACCGCCGTTATACGCGATACCGACATCGAGCTTTTTAAAGACGATATGGCTGAAGATCCCCTTGAGCGCGCCGACCGCGATCTTCGCGATCTCCTTGAAGAGCGAGATCAAACCGGTCACGCCTTTTTTATCCTTCAGCTTTGAAAGATATGAGGGCTTCTTTTCCTTCTCTTTTTCTTCTTTCGGCTTATCCTCTTTGTCCTTATCAGGCTTCTTTTTCTTCGGCTTCTCAGGCTTTTTTTCAGGCTTTTCCTTTGGAGGAAGCAGCGCGATCTGAAAAAACAGAACCTTCAAAGACAGCTTCAGATCGTCATCATAATGCGCGAAAACCTGAACCCGAATAAAGCATATCAAAAGCAATAACAAAAGGATGCCGAGCAATATATACAGGGCGATCATTTGCCTTCAGCCGCTTCGGCGACGATCTCTTCGACCGTACCGGTGACGGTATCGGGATCAGCGTTTTGCTCACCATTTTTCTCATTGTCAAAAATACTCAGCTGTTGCCCTCTGTCGCCCTTATCCTCGTCCTTGGGGATCGGCGGCAGCTCGTCGAGCGACGAAATCGAAAAGCATCGCAGGAAGTTTTCGGTCGTACCGTATAGAAGCGGTCTGCCGGGCAGCTCCAGTCTGCCCTTTTCCTCGATCAGATCCTTGGTGGTCAGCGATCCGATAACGCCGGAGCAATCGACGCCTCTGACCTGCTCGACAAAGGATTTGGTGACGGGCTGGTTATACGCGATGACCGCCAGGACCTCCATCGCCGCCTGTGAGAGCGGGATGTTTCGCCTGAGATCCATCGCCTTTCTGACCTGCGGAGCGAATTGCTTGACGGATACCATCTGATAGCTGTTGTTGAGCTTGATGATGGTGATGCCGCGCTGCGCTTCTTCGTATTCCTTCATCAGGATATCCATCTGTGTTTTCACGGCGGATTCCGTCAGCTCCAGACTTTGCGCCAGTCGGGACAGCTCAACGCTGTCGCCTGCTGAAAATAGGATTGCCTCT
>OMTA01000236.1 GCA_900313895.1 uncultured Eubacteriales bacterium
AGCCGGCGTATGAGTGTTATGCCCGGTTGCGGCAGTTGTCATTCACTTTTGGAACTGGCGAGTATGAAGTCGATCATGTCGTCGGAGAGCTGGGAGAGCTTTCTGAGAAAAACAAATCATAAGTATTGGGAGAAAAGAGATCTGCTGATCGGAAGGATCCGTCAGAAAATCGGAGAGGAGACGGTCCTTTACCGCACGGAATCGGGACCGGAGATCATCGCAGAGGTTCCTATGGCGTCAGATGTTCCTTCTTTCATAGAGAGAGCCGGGGAAGCAGGTATTGGGCTGTCCGCAAGGGCAAGTCAGAATCCGCATTCAAGCCAAATGCTGATGTATATTACGCTCAACTATTCCGCAATACCGTATGGGAAGATCGGAGAGGGTATCGATCTTTTGGCAGAGGTGCTCGGGAGCGGTCAGTAATCCCTAACAGGAAGTGGGTGATTGTCCCTTTTGAGGGAAATTCACGTATTTTATAATTTGTTTATAGCTGTGCGCTGCACAGTTATGGTGTTGTTAACCAGTATAAAGGAGGTAACTATGAAAAAGACACCGTTTTTGACAAAGGATATGGCGATGGATATCATCAAGGATGTCCCTACGCCGTTCCATATCTACGATGAAAAAGGCATTCGCGAGAATTGTCGCAGAGTGAATCAGGCTTTCTCGTGGAACAAGGGCTTTAAGGAGTACTTTGCCGTGAAGGCGACTCCGAATCCCTATCTGCTGAAGATCTTTCAGGAGGAGGGCTGCGGCGTTGACTGTTCGTCGCTGACCGAGCTTGTCATGAGCGAGGCGTGCGGCTTTAAGGGCAGCGATATCATGTTTTCCTCTAACGTGACCCCTGAGGAGGATATGCAGAAGGCGTATGACCTCGGTGCGTATATCAACCTCGATGACATCAATTTTGTGCCGTTCATCGAGCGCGTGTGCGGCGTTCCCGAGACCGTTTGCTGCCGCTATAATCCCGGCGGCGTGTTTGAGCTGGCGGCTTCCAGAACCGGCGTTCAGGTCATGGATAATCCCGGTGAGGCGAAGTACGGTATGACCGAGGAACAGATGGCACAGGCGTTTGTGCAGCTCAAAAAGGATGGCGCGAAGCACTTTGGCATCCACGCGTTTTTGGCGTCGAATACCGTAAGTAACGACTACTACGCGGAGCTGTCCGCGATCCTGTTCAAGCTGGCGGTGCGACTCTCTAAGAGATGCGGCGTGCATATCGCGTTCGTCAACCTGTCCGGCGGCGTCGGCGTGGATTATCGCCCCGAAGAGCCGCGCGCGGATATCGCTGAGATCGGCGAGCTGGTGCGCAGGAAGTATGAGGAGATCCTCGTGCCCGAGGGCATGGATGACGTCGCGATCTTCGCGGAGCTGGGTAGATACATGATGGCGCCCTACGGCGCGCTGGTCGCGAAGTGTCTGCATACCAAGCATATCTACAAGGATTACATCGGGCTGGACGCTTGCGCGGCGAATCTGATGCGTCCCGCGATGTATGGATCGTATCATCACATCACGGTGCTGGGTAAGGAGAACGAGCCCTGTGACTTCAAGTATGATGTGACGGGTGGACTGTGCGAGAATAACGACAAGTTCGCGATCGACCGTATGCTGCCTGAGATCCTGCCGGACGATATCGTCTATATCCACGATACCGGCGCGCATGGCTTCGCGATGGGCTATAACTATAACGGGAAGCTCAGATCGGCGGAGGTGCTTTTGAAAGAGGACGGCTCGCATCAGCTGATCAGACGCGCGGAGAACATGGATGATTACTTCGCAACGTTCGACTTCTCGCCGTTTCGGTTTGATACAAAATAATTCTGATTTGAACTGATATGACTGATAAGAACAAAACCGAAAAAAGAAAACATATTATTCGCGCTGTCGTTATCACTGTCGTAACGTTAGTGATTCTTGCATTGATCGCTTTTCCGTATTGGGAGCGGTTTTATCCCGGTGACAGAATCACGATCACAATGACCGGTAAGGTTGACGGCGTAGCGGTTTTGCCTGACAGCGAGAATGTCAAATGCGTCAATAATCACGACGAAGTGCAGGATGTTTATTGTAATGAACCCGGTGTGTTTTCGATAACAACCGGTAAGGAAGATTACGAGTCTTTTGTCTTTACTTTTACTGTAGATCATCGTATCATTGAGTTGGATCTGTATCGGCGTTACTGGTGGAAGATAGACAACTGTCAATTGATATATAAAATTGACAGTACGACGAATAGACTGACATATACTTTCATAGCCGGAGACGGTACTCAGTATACCGACACAGAGGATTATAAGAATGGTAAGTATTACATTTATTTAGAAGCTCGCCCTACGGCTTTACGTTGAACTCTGTTATGCAACGCAATCTTGTTCAATCAGTACCGTTCGGCTCGCTACTGAGTAGATGTCACAGGAGATCCTTCCGAAACCGAATGGATCAAATAACACATAGATAATACATGATACATAATCCCCTTTTCGCGCGCATAGACTGTAGCGGAAAGGGGATTTTTTGCGTTGTGAGCATTGGTTGTCATTGTGAGGGGATAAGGGGCGAGGTGATTTTCTCAGGGGTTATTGAATCTGTGGGGGATTGCCACGGTTTGAAGCCCTCGCAATGACTGCGTTTTTTCACTGTATAAGAAACTGCTCGTTTCTTATACAGTAAAAAAACAATTTATAATCCCCGCTCAGTTGCACGCTGCGCGCGCACGAGCGATGGCTATACGAAAGCGGACGCG
>OMTA01000235.1 GCA_900313895.1 uncultured Eubacteriales bacterium
GGGGAGAGGCTCACCCGCGCGCGCTACAGCGACAGCGGCGCTGTGACCTCGCTTATCTCCGACCCCACCGCGGTCAATACCCTCAAAGCGTCGCTCTCTGATCTTTCGCGCGACTACATTGACCGCACCGCCTCACAGCAAGGTCTTTCCCTGCCGCTCGGCAGCTTTTCCGGATTCGTATTCCTGACCAATCTCGGACCGATGATCAACCTCGATATCGCCTGCCGGTCCGCAGTTTCCTGTACGCTCAACAGCGCCTTCGAATCCGGCGGCGTCAACCAGACCCTCCATCGCGTAACCCTGACGGTCGATATTGAGATCGTCATCTACAACCCGTTCAGAATGTCTCCGATCCATACCTCAACAGATTTCGAGATCGCCCGCACCGTGATCGTCGGCGACGTCCCGAGCTACACCTACGGCTCCCTCGCCCAATAAGGGATATATTGCAACCCTATCCTCGATCAAAATCCAATATTTTGCGATTTAGATATTGAAAATGATTATATCTTGTGCTATAATCATATGGATAATCGAATCATTATGGAGGATTATGCCTTGACACAGCCCATATCGATGAACAGCGCCCAAACTGAATATCTGGAACTCATCGCGGAGCTGATGTCGATCCGCAAGCGCGGCGATGTCCCGAAAGCCTTTATCCGCACCTACGGATGTCAGCAGAACGTCGCCGACAGCGAGCGCATCAAGGGTATGCTATCCGCTGCGGGGTATTCTTTCACCGAGACCCCCGACGACGCCGATTTCATCCTCTTCAATACCTGCGCGGTACGCGAACACGCCGAGGATCGCGTTTTCGGTAATGTCGGCGCGCTGAAAAACCTCAAGCGCAAGCACCCCTCCATCCTGATCGCCTTATGCGGCTGCATGATGGAGCAGGAGCACGTCGCCCGCCGCATCCACGACAGCTTTCCCTTTGTCGGCTTGGTATTCGGTACCCATTGTCTGCACGAATTCCCCGAGCTGCTCTATAAAAGCCTTGTCGACGGGACCCGCGTCTTTGTCCGCGACAACGACGACAAGCTCGTCCATGAGGGCATCCCCGTCGCGCGTGACGGCAAAATCAAAGGCTGGCTGCCGATCATGTACGGCTGCGACAATTTTTGCACCTATTGCATCGTTCCGTATGTCCGCGGACGTGAGCGCAGCCGACAGCCTGAGGTCATCATCGCCGAAGCCCGCGAGATGATCGAGAGCGGCTACAAGGATATCACGCTCCTCGGCCAGAACGTCAATTCCTACGGAAAGGGACTCGATCCCCGACCGACCTTCGCGGGACTGATCGGCGAGATCGACCGGCTCCCCGGCGACTATTGGCTGCGATTCATGACTTCCCACCCGAAGGATTGCACCCGCGAGCTGATCGATACCATCGCCGAAAGCGAGCATATCTCCCTTCATCTCCACCTGCCGTTCCAGTCAGGCTCCGACAGGATCTTAAAGCTGATGAACCGCCATTATACCCGCGAAAAATACCTCGGCATCGTCAATTACGCCAAAGAGAAGATCCCCGATGTGTCCCTGACCTCCGATGTGATCGTCGGCTTCCCGGGCGAAACCTATGAGGATTTCAAAGAGACCCTCTCCCTGATCCGCAAGGTCGGATTCACATCGCTGTTCACCTTTATCTATTCACCGCGCAAGGGAACGCCCGCCGCCGTGATGGACGACCCCGTTTCCGCCGAGGAAAAGGGAAGATGGTTCCGCGAGCTGCTCGATACCCAGGAGCAGATTGCCGCCGAGCGATGCGCCTCCATGGTCGGCAGGATCGAAAAGGTACTGGTCGAAGAAAAAGCCAAAACCGACGGCGTCCTCTGCGGCAGAACGTCCGGCAATATCATCGTCGAATTCCCCGGCGACGACAGCCTTATCGGATCGTTCCGGAACATCCGCATCACTGAGGCACGCAACTGGATCCTCCGCGGCGAAATGCCTTCCCCTTGAGGAGATTCCCCTGTTAGGGGAAATGGGCGCAGCCCAAAAGGGTTGCCGTTCCTGCAAGGAAAAGGGGGACCGCAACGCGGTGGATGAGGTGGATTACAACAAGGTTTGTTGTACATTAAAACGATACACCATTATCAAATCTCAATTCAATATCAAGGAAGGTATCATTATGGAAAAATCAATCAAAATCGCCCGTGAACTCGGACACGCTATCCAGCAGGAAGAATTCTATCTCAATCTCAACGCGGCAAAAGACAAAGCCGACGCCGACGAGACCCTCCAGGCGCTGATCGCGCTGTTCAATACAAAGCGCGTCGCCATCAACAACGAGGCGTGCAAGTCCGACCGCGACGAAGAGACCCTCAAATCTCTCAACGAAGAGATGCGCACCGTTTATTCTCAGATCATGTCCAACGAAAACATGATCGCCTACAACAGCGCAAAGCAGGTCTTTGATTCCGCGATCCAGCGCATCACCGCGATCGTCACCCAGTCCGCAGAGGGCGAAGACCCCGACACCACCGATTTTGACGAGAGCTGCACCCACGATTGCTCAACCTGCGGCGGCTGCCACTAAGCGACGTGAAACGCCTCGGACTGTAGGGGACGGCGCCCCGACGTCCCGAAACGCATCCTACAGATGCTGCCTACACGCGAAGCATATCCTGCGTTTACCGTAGGGACGATCACCGATCGTCCGCTGCTTTAACGATAGATACCGTGAATAAGCGCAGCATATCCCGCGTTTACCGTAGGGACGATCATCGATCGTCCGCAACTTATCTGCTAAACGCCGTCCGCAC
>OMTA01000277.1 GCA_900313895.1 uncultured Eubacteriales bacterium
GACGAAGCGCTCTATGCCCGCGTCGCGGCGTTGGAAAAAGCGCTCAAGCGCATTGAGGCAAACGGGATCACAGCGCCTGTCGCGTCGATCACTCCCCCTCAGCCCGCGCCTGAGCCCGAACCTGAAGCGCCGATCGCCGCCGCTGAACCTACAGAGAAAAGCGAACCTATCGACGCGCCTGAACCGAAAGCAGAAGAGATCGCTCCCAAAGCAGAGGATAAACCGGTTGAAGCACCGGCAGAGAAGCCTGTCGAAAAACCAAAGGCGCCGGTCGCCGATCAACCCGCTCCCAAGCCTGCTAAACCCGCCGCGAAAAAGTCGGTGGATATGGATGAGCTGTACCGCAACGCAAAGCCGTTCGCTTTGTGGCAGGATGTTGTCGCCAATATCAAGGAGTACTCAACCGCCCTCGCCTCCGCGTTCTCGCAGGCGACAGCCTACGAAAGCGGCGACTACCTTTTGATCGATACCGACTACGAGATCGCCTTTGAGTTATTGAAACAATCCGACCGACGCGACGACGTCCGCCGCGTAGTACAGGAGATCACCGGCAAGGTCTACAAGCTAGGCCCGTATAAGCGCAAGGAAAAGGAAGTCACCAAGGACGACGTCCTCGACAGCTTTATCACACAACTCAAGGACAAGGGCGTCAACGTCATCGTATTATAACCGAAAGGAAGATAGACTATGAAAGCAAGATTACCCCAGGGATACGGCTCAGGCGGTCAACAGAACCTCCAGCAGCTCGCGCGTCAGGCGCAGAAAATGCAGAATGATATGGAGGCGGCTACCGAAGAACTCAACGCCAAGGAATACACCGCTTCGGCAGGCGGCGGTATGGTCAGCGTGACCGTATCCGGCGAGCTGGAGATCAAGAAGCTCGACATCAACCCCGAGGTCGTCGATCCCGAGGATATCGAGATGCTCAGCGACCTGATCACCGCGGCGGTCAACGAAGCGATCCGCACCGCCAACACCGATAAAGAAGAAACCATGGGCAAGATCTCCGGCGGTATGAACCTCGGCGGATTCGGCGGTTTGTTCTGATGGCAAACTACAACGTCGCACCCCTTCAACGGTTGGTCGAGCAGTTTGAGCGTCTGCCGGGTATCGGCAGCAAAACCGCTCAGCGGCTCGCCTACTTTGTACTGAATATGCCTAAAGAACAGGCGGCGGAATTTTCAAAAGCGATCACCGAAGCGCATGAAAAGATTCGCAGATGCGAGATCTGCTGCAACTTCTCCGATCAGGAAAAATGTCCCGTCTGCCGCAGCGAGGCGCGTGACAAAAGCACGATCTGTGTTGTCGAAACGCCCCGCGACGCGATCGCGATCGAGGGCACCGGCGAATACAAGGGAACCTACCATGTCCTGCACGGCGTGATCTCTCCGCTCAACGGGATCGGTCCCGATCAGCTTTGTATCAAAGAGCTGCTGGCGCGACTGAACGACGGCAAAGCGCAGGAGGTCATCATGGCGACCAACCCTACCGTAGAGGGTGAAGCGACGGCGATGTACCTCTCTCGCCTGTTAAAGCCGCTGGGGCTGAAGATCACACGCCTTGCCTACGGTATTCCTGTCGGCGGCGATCTCGAATATGCCGACGACGTTACGCTGGCAAGAGCCCTTGAGGGCAGGAGTGAACTGTGATGGATAACATCAAAATCATCGCGAATAATAAAAAAGCCTATCACGATTACTTCATCGAGGAAAAATACGAGGCGGGCATCGAGCTTGCCGGTCCCGAGGTCAAATCCCTGCGTCAGGGCAGGGTCAACCTCAAGGACAGCTGGTGCAATATCGTAGACGGCGAGATGTTCGTCAACGCAATGCACATCAGCCCGTATGATCACGGCAATATCTGGTCAAAGGATCCGATGCGCGTCAGGCGGCTTTTGATGCACAAGCGCGAGATCAACAAGATCTTCGGTCTGCTGCAGCAGAAGGGCTACTCCCTCATCCCCCTTTCGGCATACTTCAAGGGAAGTATCGTCAAGCTGGAGCTGGGATTGTGCAAGGGTAAGAAGCTCTATGATAAGCGCGACGCCGCCGCTCAGCAGAGCGCGAAACGCGACATCGAGCGCGCGATGAAGGAACAAAACCGATAATCGAAAAGCAACTACCTACTACCAACCAGCTTGGGGATGTAAAGGTTTCGACGGGGATGGCGAAGCCGGGTAAGCGAGTAGCGGTGAGGAACCGCTTTAAAAGCCTCAACCTTTTTTAATTTAAACGGCAAGAATAAAGTTGCTTTAGCTGCTTAATGCAGCTCGTCTGCCGGAGAGGATCACGGCTCCGGACAAGGCGTCGACAGTGATTCCTGTGAACAGCCCACGCCTTTAAGCTGTCACACATCAAAGGCTACTGAAACGTAAAGCCTGTTATTGGGCGCTGCGCAGAGGGAATGTCAAAACAATAACTGCACTCGGAGAAAACCCTGTGGAACTGTTTTCGGACGCGGGTTCAATTCCCGCCATCTCCACCATGGATTCGGCGGAGGGTATCATCGGATACCCTCCGCCGAATCATTTTGCTGTACAGTGGAGATGCGGGGAATTGAAGGCGAGTGTGTCAAGGCGAAGCGCGAAGTCGCGAACGCCGCAGACAAAAACGCCATGGAATGGCGTTTTTAACGAGAGCGTTGATCTCGCTTCTGTCGCTGGCTGGGCGCTCCTAAGACGAGGTAGACGCCGAGCGAATGAGTGTAGCATACGCCATCTCCACCATTTAAAGGGATTGGGACATCATAAAGATGTTCCAATCCCTTTAATATTGACAAGCAAAGTGGAAGACGGCGGGAATTGAAGGCGACCGTGCCATCGTCGTCGCTCGCCGTATTCGGTAGGCATATCCGGTTGGTATGCCTTGACCTCACGTGGCGGCTCCTCCTCTCCCCAAAACGCAGGGCGTTTCGGGGACCCCGCTTGAACGCGAAGTCGCGAACGCCGCAGACAAAAACGCCATGG
>OMTA01000234.1 GCA_900313895.1 uncultured Eubacteriales bacterium
TTGAAGCGGCTGTCGAAAACGCTTTGGAGGAATACGAGATCGACCTGATCGTCCTCGCGGGCTTCATGTCGATTTTGTCCGAGAGCTTCACCTCAAAGTATCCGAAGCGTATCATCAATGTTCACCCCGCGCTGATACCCTCCTTCTGCGGCAAAGGCTACTACGGTCTGAAGGTGCATGAGGCGGCGCTCGAAAAGGGCGTCAAGGTCACCGGCGCGACGGTACATTTTGTCAACGAGATCCCGGACGGGGGAGAGATCATCGCCCAGAAAGCGGTCGAGGTCATGGACGGCGACACGCCCGAAATCCTCCAGCGCCGCGTGATGGAGCAGGCGGAATGGATCATTCTTCCTCAATCTGTTGAAAAGGTTTCAGCAGAGTTAGGAGTTAGGAGTCAGGAGTGAGGAGTTGTGTCTTATCTCAATGAATCGCGATTATATCATTGTAAATAAAGGGGAATGTATATGAACATCTACAAAATCAACGACATCGCCGAGCTGATCGAGGGCAACTCCTACGTCGGCAGAGGCATCGTCATCGGCAAGACAGCCGACGGCACAAAGGCGGCGACCGCCTACTTCATCATGGGTCGCAGCCAGAACTCCCGCAACCGAATCTTCACCGAGCGCGACGGCGCGGTCTACACCGAACCGTTCGACGCGTCCAAGGTCGAGGATCCCAGCCTGATCATCTACGCGGCGATCCGCGAGTATGAAAACAACCTGATCGTCACCAACGGCGACCAGACCGACACGATCTACGACGGTATGGAAAGCGGTATCGGCTTCCACAAGGCGCTCTCCACGCGCGAGTTTGAGCCGGACGCGCCCAACCTCACCCCGCGTATCAGCGGTATGCTGACCTTTGACGACGGCGACTTCACTTACAGCATGAGCATTTTAAAGTCGATCGATCCCGAAGGCTCCGCCTGCGCGCGTTACGGCTTTGATTATCCGTCCAAGGCGGGTCTGGGTCACTTCATCCACACCTATGTCTGCGACGGTAACCCGATCCCGACCTTCCAGGGCGAGCCTGAGCGCGTCGCGATCGATGATGACATCGACGCTTTCACCGACAAGCTGTGGAACGCGCTGGACGCCGATAACAAGATCTCGCTGTACGTTCGCTATATCGATCTCAAAACCGGCGAGGTCGAGAACCGCTTAGTCAACAAGAATCAGTAATAAACACCGTAGGGACGAGCAATGCTCGTCCGCGGACGACCGATGGTCGTCCCTACAATAAAGGATGGTATGAATATGAAAGAATTTGAACTCAAATACGGCTGTAACCCCAACCAGAAACCCGCCAAGATCTTTATGCACGACGGCTCCGATCTGCCGATCGAGATCCTCAACGGAAGACCCGGCTATATCAATTTCCTCGACGCGTTCAACTCGTGGCAGCTGGTCAAAGAGCTGAAAGAGGCGCTCGGACTGCCCGCAGTCACCTCGTTCAAGCACGTCAGCCCCACCTCCGCGGCAGTCGGCATCCCACTTTCCGACAAGCTCAAGAAGGCTTGCTTCGTCGATGATATCGAAGGCCTCGACGACAGCCCCCTCGCCTGCGCTTACGCGCGCGCACGCGGTACCGACCGTATGTGCTCCTTCGGCGACTGGGTCGCGCTGTCCGACGTCTGCGACGTCACTACCGCAAAAATGATCCAGCGCGAGGTGTCCGACGGCATCATCGCTCCCGGTTATGAGCCCGAGGCGCTCGAGATCCTCAAGTCTAAGCGCAAGGGCGGCTACAACATCGTTCAGATCGACCCGGACTATGTTCCCGATCCTGTCGAGCATAAGCAGGTTTTCGGCATCACCTTTGAGCAGGGTCGCAACAACTTCG
Source organism: uncultured Eubacteriales bacterium (assembly GCA_900313895.1). Lineage (GTDB taxonomy): Bacteria > Bacillota > Clostridia > Oscillospirales > Acutalibacteraceae > Ruminococcoides. The sequence continues at coordinate 1,846 of OMTA01000234.1, forward strand.
AGATCAACCGTGAGCTGCTGAGCAATCTTGTCACCAAGAACAAGGAGCTGCCCGACAGCGCGGCGCGCGATCTGATCATCGCGCTTATCACTTTGAAATATACCCAGTCGAATTCCGTCTGCTATGCGGTCGACGGTCAGGCGATCGGCGTCGGCGCCGGTCAGCAGAGCCGTATCCACTGCACCCGTCTCGCGGGCACAAAGGCGGATACATGGTTCCTCCGTCAGGCGGACAAGGTGCTGAACCTTCCCTTCCGTGACGATATCCGCCGTCCCGATCGCGACAACGTCATCGACGGCTACATCAACCAGAACGAAGAGGACGTCACCGCCGACGGCGTATGGCAGCGCTACTTCACCGAGCAGCCCGCTCCCTTCACCGCCGAGGAACAGCGCGCGTATCTCGATACCTGCGAGAACGTCTCCCTCGGTTCGGACGCGTTCTTCCCGTTCTTCGACAACATCGAGCGCGCTTACAGAAGCGGCGTCAAGTATATCGCCGAGCCGGGCGGTTCCATCCGCGACGACCTCGTCATCGAGTGCTGCGACAAGCACGATATGGTTATGGCGTTCACCGGCATGAGATTGTTCCACCATTGATCAACGGACAATTGACAGTTGACAATTGACGATTGAGGGCGGGCTCTGCCCGCACCCGTTTGTAGGGACGAGCATGACACGCGTGTCGCTCGTCCGCAGACGAACCCCAGCAAATATTGGTAGGGGAGGGGCTTTGAGGTGCTGTCCAAATCTGTGATTTGGCTAACAGCGCCCATGCAACAGCGCTCCAAGAGCAGACCTTGTGTCTGCGATTGGCTTAGCGCCACTGCTGCTCCTCCCGAAACGCAATTCTATTAGGAGAAATCATATGAAAATCATGGTTGTCGGCGGCGGCGGACGCGAGCAAGAAATAAAAAAAAAATTAAAAGAAA
>OMTA01000233.1 GCA_900313895.1 uncultured Eubacteriales bacterium
CCACCGAGATCTACACAAGCGATTTGGGATCAGCCGCATTACCCGTACAGCGGTATTCCTCGATGCGCGAAGCCGCGTTGCTGCCCGCGTTGCGATAGAAAAGCCTCTCTCTGTTCTCAGGCAGCTTTTCGGCGTCCTTAAAGGTCACGCCCGAGCCGTAGTTTTTATAGTCGTCGGTAACGCTCGCCGCCAGCGTCGCGGGCAGATCAAAGAGCGATACCGGCGCTTTCGAGGTTCGATAGCCCTTGGTTTCGCTTTTATCCTTAAAGAGCAGCATCGGGTTCTGACCCTGATCGATCTCGCCGTTATCGGCGGTGATGATGATCCTGGTCTTGTCATACAGACCCATCTCTTTGAGCTCCTTGATCATATCGCGGATGATCCTGAAATCACCCTCTGTCTGCTGCTCCTGCGAGGTACCACCCGGGATCTTCTCGCCGTTTTTGCCCAGCCGGTACGGTTCCTTCGCACCCTGCAGCTGATAGATCCTCAGCCCCTTGTGGTATTTTTCGGCAACGTCAAAGCCGTCGTTTTTCTGATAATTCTCATACAAAACGTCGTCGTTAAGCGGCGTAAAGGTGTTGTTGCTCTTATACGCGGAGTAGTCCTTGATGTTCATCCAGAAAAACCGCTTGAGATAATGCGGCAGACAGTTGTACATCGTGTAGCGGTAAACGGTACTGCCGATGACAAAGTAGCTGTCCTTGTCCTGAACGCGGTCAACGACATTGTCGATCCTGCGCACCGCGCCGTTTCCGAAGTACATATCGTCACAGAAGATACGGCAGTCCACCGCGTTTTCCTGCAGCAGGTCATACAGCGTATCACCGCTCCAGATATCGCGGATATAGTCCGTGTATTTGGTATCCTTTTTGTATACCTCGCCGCTCATCAGCGACGGAAGCGATACCATCGTGCCCGCGCCGGTCGCCAGCGCGTTGTCGTATTGCGTAAATCCGGTCAGTTCCTTCTCGATCTCCGGATGCGCTTTTTTGTAGTCCTTGAAGTAGCTGTTATCCATCGAGCTCACCACAAAGACCATCGTGTTCTCCTCGTCGGTGACGTCATAGATCCCCGCGGTAGTGACCTCATGGCTGAGCTTGTTGAGGGTGTTCTGGTTTTGATAGATGCTGACCGCAAGACTGCCGATCTGCAGCAGAACGATGAATCCCGCCGCAATCATCAGCGCGTGCCGCCACGACCGCTTGAACACCATAAAGAGCGCGAACGGCAGAGCGATACATCCCGCCCATATGGCAGAGTCGATCGCGCCGTAGGTGGTGTAGTCGCTCCAGATGATCTGCGAACCGTCCAAAACACCCGAGCCGTAGCTGATGTTGAAGAAGGTGCATTGCAGATAGAATCCCAACGCCAGACCGAACGTCAGACAGCACAACAGCTTGTGGATCGTTTTCGGGACGAACGACAGCAGAGCCGACAGCAGGATAAAAGCGGTCACCGAAACGATCGCGATCGGAGCGAGCAGCGTGCGAAAGCTGAACCACATATCGTCGTTGCCCTTGACATACAGCATCAGCGGTGCAAAGATCAGCAGCGTGATACAAAAGAATCCGCCCATCGCCGTGCCGAAGGCGATCCGGTGCTTTAGTTGTAAATGTTTATCTTCCATAGTTAACCTCAGTCGATCGGTTTTGATTGCCACATCATGATGGTTTTAACCACCCTATATCATACAGTATTCGGCGCAGATAGTCAAGTTTTCTCCTGTTTCAGTAGTCCGGAGATCCGCCGCCCGGCACAATTTGCTTTTTTGCCCGATATATGGTATAATGATATTTGTATTATTATGCGCTCAAAGCGCCCCGAGGTGATCTCATGGATATCAGACCCGGCGATGAAATAGAGATGAAGAAACCCCACCCCTGCGGCTGCAACCGCTTTTCGATCCTCAGGGTCGGCATGGACTTCAAGATCCGCTGCACTTCCTGCTCCCACGAGGTCATGCTCCCCCGCAAAAAGGTCGAAAAAAGCATCCGCGCCGTATTCCGGGACAACACCAAGATCCTCCCGGGAGAACTTTAGGTTAATGAGGAATGAGGAATTAGGAATTAGGAATTGTAGGGTACGGTGCCGACACGCGTGTCCGACGTCCCGCAACCCTACCTCCAACCCCCCGCCCTCCACAACCCAAATCACAAAAAAGGAAATCCCTATGTTCAAACGATTAGACATTTTTGATAAACGCTATATGGAGCTCGAAAAGCGAATGTACGAGCCCGACGTCGTCGCCGACCCCGACCGCTACCAAAAGGTGATGAAGGAATACTCCGCCATTGAGCCGGTCGTCAAGAAATACCGCGAGTACAAGGCGGCACAGCAGACGGTCAAGGATTCCTTGGCGATCCTCGAAGACTCCGACAGCGACGCCGAGCTGCGCGAGCTTGCCTCTCTTGAGCTCGACGAAGCAAAAAAACAGCTCCCTCTGCTCGAGGAAGAGCTGAAGATCCTCCTGCTTCCCAAAGACCCCAACGACGACCGCAACGTCATCGTCGAGATCCGCGGCGGAACCGGCGGCGAAGAAAGCTCCCTTTTTGCCTACGATCTGTTCCGGATGTACAGTATGTACGCCGAGCGAAAAGGCTACAAGATCGAGGTCGTCAGCCTCAACGAAACAGGTCTCGGCGGCTATAAAGAGGTCAGCTTCATCGTCAGCGGACAGGGCGCCTACAGCCGCTTCAAGTTCGAATCTGGGACCCACCGCGTCCAGCGCGTCCCCCAGACCGAAAGCTCCGGACGCATCCATACCTCCGCGGTGACAGTC
>OMTA01000239.1:0-2710 GCA_900313895.1 uncultured Eubacteriales bacterium
GCTTCAGGTATCGGTCGGCGATGAACTGGATGTTAACGATCACGCTATGCTGACCGTCGGCGAATTCGGCGAGCTCGATACCGAACATATCGCATGGCAGCTTCTTGATAATGAAGAGCAGGCGGTCGAATTGAAGGACGGCAAGATCAAAGCGGTCAAGGAAGGTACCGCCCATGTTGCTGCTTATGCTGAAGGAAATGAAAACATCCTCCTAATCTATACGATCAAGGTCTATGATGATACGAACAAAATGGTGCCCGTCACCTTTGATGAAGATGATGACAAATTCTTTATCCATGAGGATGGTGCGGCTAATGTGATCCCGTACTCCGGCTATCTCGTTAAGCCCGGCTCCAAGCTGCGTCTGGAACTTAACCCCTCTGAGGGAGAGGCTTTGATCCTCGCGCTTGCGAACAGGAGTCAGATCCCCGCGGACGGAACATTCACCGTTACCGAGGAAACCGCGGTCACCGTCAAATTTGCTCCGACCGTTATCGAAGGGATGCCCGACAAGGTGAACCTTGCGGACAGGAGCGAGACCTATCAGCTTTCCGCCGCGGTCAGATATACGGGTTTGATGAAGCTCTTACGCGTATATGATCCTACCATTACCTATGAATCCTCCGATCCGTTGGTGACTGTCGACGAGAACGGTCTGATCACCGTTACGGGCGATATCCCCGAGGGCGGCAAGGCGGTCTATGTCACCGCGTACGCGGGATCCAGCAATCGTCAGGTCAGCGCTCAGACGAAAGTGATACTCGGCGATTATGACGGCGACGCTGTTGTCGGCAAGCTGACGATCTATGGACGCAGGATCGCGCATACCGAGCTGATCCCACATGGAGCGGTTGTCTTTACTACCTACGAGGATATCGATCTGGATGTCAGCTACTATGAGTATTACAAGCCCGACGATCGATACAAGGCGCTGATGACCGCTTACGAGCGTGATCCCGACAGTTTTACATCCGATCCCGCGCTTTATAAAGATAATGAACTTGGGCTGGAGGATCGTGAATCATACTTTGCAGTGATCAATCATGGGAGCCATTCCGATCCCGCTGCTGTTTCTCTTAAGGAGGGCGAATCCGCTTCGATATCCCTGTACAGCTTTGATAACGAGTTCAGCACCGTCTTCAAGCCGCTTGAGAACGGTACCATCTCCAACAGCAAGGATACACAGGAGTTGATCCGCCAGTTCAAGGCTTATGCGCAGGGCGGAGAGATAGACGGAGAAGTTGCTTTTGACAGTATGCTTGCGACGATGACGCAGCTCTATGCTGTTTACAAGCAAACCGGATATGTGATTGCCGACGGACCTTCGACGGGCGGAATTTGTGTCAACCGCGAGCTGTATAACCAGTTCAAAAACAATGATTATCAGACGCCCAGCGTCGCTTATGCCGTTGAGATCACCGCCGACGAGCTTGCCGAGATGCAGAAGTATGTTTCAAATCCCGATAACAACTATTACTCTCTCTTTAATAAGAACTGCATTTCCTTCTCAATCTCGGTCTGGAATGCGGCGCTTGCCGACCGACCCGAGTATTTGATCAAGGGCGATTATACCGGCTTAGTAGTCAAACCTACGCTGTTCTATACCGACCTTGCGCTGATGGGTACAAAGGGCATGGACGGCGAATCCATTGTTGATTACTATCCCCGCACTGTCGCGTTCCTTGATGACGTCATGATCGGCGATGTTGACGGCGACGGCGAGGTCACTGTCTATGACGCGGCGCTGATTCAGAAATACGTTGCTTCGATGGTGACGGAGGATCAACTCAACATGACCGCCGCGGATATTGACGGCGACGGCGAGGTCACCATTTTTGACGCGTCACTGATCCAACGCTACCTCTCGGGAGAGGAAGTCGTGGGGATAGAGAACCGTCACTATGAAATTTTTTAACAAAGAATGATCCGATGGACGCCGCTGCGGGAGCAGAATCCCGCGGCGGCGTTTTGTATCACGCGGGTTAATTGTGAATTATTTATGAAAAAGTCAAAATACACTTGATTTTTTACAGAATATGGTTTACAATATAGTTAGCACTCAAAAGGTGAGAGTGCTAATTCTTTGGAGTCAGCAAAGAATCGGCATAATCACCGGCGCAATTGCATTTGTATTTATGAAAGGAAGGATCATATATGACAATCAAACCGCTTTTAGACAAAGTTGTGTTAAAGCCCGACGACGCTGAGGAGACCACCGCTTCCGGTATCGTTCTCTCCACCGCCGCTCAGGAAAAGCCGCAGTACGCGAATGTTGTCGCAGTCGGCCCCGGCGGTATCGTAGACGGCAACGAGGTCGTCATGACCGTCAAGGTAGGCGATAAGGTTATCGCTTCCAAGTACGCAGGCACAGACGTTAAGGTTGACGGCGAGGAATACACTATCGTTCGCCAGAGCGATATTCTCGCGATCGTCGAATAATTTTTGGGAGGTATTATCATGGCTAAACAGATTGTTTACGGTGAGGACGCCCGCAAGGCGCTCCAGTCCGGTATCGACCAGCTCGCCGATACCGTCAAGATCACATTAGGCCCTAAGGGTCGCAACGTTGTATTGGATAAAAAATTCGGCGCTCCGCTGATCACCAACGACGGCGTGACCATTGCCAAGGAAATCGAGCTTGACGACGCGTTCGAGAACATGGGCGCGCAGCTCGTCAAGGAGGTTTCCGTCAAGACCAACGACGTTGCCG
>OMTA01000239.1:2771-5516 GCA_900313895.1 uncultured Eubacteriales bacterium
ACCACCACCGCGACCCTGCTCGCGCAGGCGCTGGTCAACGAAGGTATGAAGAACGTTGCCGCGGGCGCTAACCCGATGGTCGTCAAGAAGGGCATCCAACAGGCGGTCGAGACCGCTGTCAAGGCGCTGACCGATAACTCCAAGGCGATCTCCGGTACAGAGGATATCGCGCGCGTCGCGACCATCTCTTCCGGCGATGAATACATCGGCAAGCTGATCGCCGAGGCGATGGAGAAGGTTTCTACCGACGGCGTTATCACCGTTGAGGAATCTAAGACCGCCGAGACCTATTCCGAGGTCGTCGAGGGTATGATGTTCGACCGCGGTTATATCGCGCCCTATATGGTCACAGATACTGACAAGATGGTCGCTGAGCTTGACGACGCGTTCATCCTGATCACCGATAAGAAGATCAGCAATACACAGGAGATCCTGCCGCTCTTGGAGCAGATCGTTCAGGCAGGCAAAAAGCTTCTGATCATCGCTGAGGACGTCGAGGGCGAGGCGCTGACCACCCTCGTGCTCAACAAACTGCGCGGTACCTTCACCTGTGTTGCCGTCAAGGCTCCGGGCTTCGGCGACAGACGAGGACGCTACCATCGCACAGCTCGGCCGCGCAAGACAGGTCAAGATCACCAAGGAAGACACCATCATCGTTGACGGCGCGGGTGACGCGGATGAGATCAAGAACCGCGTCAACCATATCCGTCAGCAGATCGAGACAACCACCTCCGACTTCGATCGTGAGAAGCTGCAGGAGCGCCTCGCAAAGCTCGCGGGCGGCGTAGCTGTCATCAAGGTCGGCGCTGCGACCGAGATCGAGATGAAGGAAAAGAAGCTCCGCATCGAGGACGCGCTCTCCGCTACCAAGGCGGCTGTTGAGGAAGGTATCGTCGCGGGCGGCGGCGTTGCGCTGATCAATACCGTTCCCGCTGTCGAGAAGCTGCTTGACAGTACCGAGGGCGACACCAAGACCGGCGTGCAGATCGTGCTCAAGACGCTCGAGGCGCCCATCAAGCAGATCGCGAAGAACGCGGGCCTCGAGGGCTCTGTCATCATCGAGAACATCAAGCGTGAGGGCAAGGTCGGCTACGGCTTCAACGCCCTGACTGAGGAATACACCGACATGATCTCTGCCGGTATCGTCGATCCGACAAAGGTCACCCGTTCCGCGCTGCAGAACGCCGCGTCCGTCGCTTCGATGGTTCTGACCACCGAGAGCCTTGTTGCGGATATCAAGGAGCCCGCTCCCGCTGCTCCCGCCGCACCCGATATGGGCGGAATGTATTGATAATTCTTTCTAAGAAAAAAGCGTTGCTTCGGCAGCGCTTTTTTAGTTGACAATTGACAGTTGACAATGGACAATTGCGGGAAACGCTGACGCGTTTTTGATTGGTATGAATAAATCCGAATATAGGGCAAATACTACCATTACCAAACAACAGGAGGTAATGATATGACCGACAAAGAGTTGCTCTATATCGAGGATGCCCTCGGACATGAGCAGTATTTTCAGCAAAAATGCGACGAGACCGTACAGAACCTGCAGGATCCGGAATTGAAGCGCTGTGTGGAGAACCTCTCCGATCGCCACGCCCAGATCTTCCGCCAGTTCTATTCGTTACTGTAAGGAGGGAAAATGATGGATGACAAGAATTTGATGCAGAATCTTCTGCTGCTTGAAAAAGGCGTATGCGACCTGTATATGCACGGCGCGGTTGAGAGTGGTACCCAGAACGTACACCTTGCCTTCAACTCCGCCTTCACCGACAGCCTCTCGATGCAGAACGAGATCTATTCCAAGATGACCGAGAAGGGCTGGTACACCCAGAAGCAGGTCGATCAGAACAAGATCGATACCCTCAAAACGCAGTATTCCTCGTTTAGTTGACGCATGATAAGCAAACGGACGACAGTCGATGGGCTGTCGTCCGTTTGCTTTTGAAAGAGTATAAGGGGTTATAGGGGTGGATAATGGCTTAGAAATGGGATCCCACTTATATGCTTATGTTGCTTTGATGGTGCCGTCAAGCTCGCAGAGATCCGCTTTATAGCGTTGGATACGGGTCGCGTCCACGACGGTCATCTCGCCGTCGCCGTCAACGTCCGCGCCGGTCGCGACGATATTGTTTCTGGATTCCAGTCCCGCGATACCGCGCTGGATCTTTGTCGCATCGAGGATGGTGACGATCTGATCGCCGTCAGCGTCGCCGAGGAAACGTTTGCTGGTACAGAAGCCCAGATCGAGTTGCTGCCATACCTCATACAGTCCGGTGTAGTCGTCAAAGTCGATCTCAGTGACGTCGAAGAAGCGATCCTGCTCCGCGTCGTAGAGCCCGATGTCAAAGGTGAACGGCTGTTGCTTATAGCCGCCCGCGTAGAGCAGTCTTCCGCCGACGACACCCCAATAGCAGACGTCGCAGACGATACAAGCGTTACTTGCCTTGACCAGCGCCCAGTCGGTACCGTAGGACTTATCATCGCTGGTGTATTCGTGGTGGAACAGCTCCTGATACAGTCCGCAGTCGGTCGTGTCATACTGGCTGAGGAAGCGTTCGCGATAGCGGGTGGTTGTATTGCTGACGTCGTAGCGATTGTGATCGGTCTGCCATTCGTCGTCCGGCTCGTACAGCTTGATCGACTTGACCCAAGCGCTGTTGGTGATCTCGTAGATTTCATGAACCTTCAGCTTGACGATCAGCGCGTCATGGCAGACGTTTCTGTATACCTCAAAGCCATTCTGCT
>OMTA01000231.1 GCA_900313895.1 uncultured Eubacteriales bacterium
CGATAGAGCAGAACACCTTGACGCTCGATCAAGTCACCGCTGTTATCTCCGGCAAGCGAGTCCTTGCGTCGCCGAAGGATATTGCAGAGGTGCAGAACGCATACGAGATCTATGACCGCCTTGATACGCTTGACCCTTACTCCGCGGACGATCTTTTGCTCGCTCACGAGGTGATGACACGCGGCTTAGTCAATGAATCGGGAGAGTTTCGCTCCGGCTCCGTCGGCGTCGTCGATAACCACGGCAATGTGCTTCATGTCGGTACACTTCCGGCGTATGTCCCCGGATTAGTCTCGGAGTTGCTTGACTGGGTCAAAAACGATCCGCGCCATATCCTGATCAAAAGCTGTGTGTTCCACTATGAATTTGAGCTGATCCATCCCTTTGCGGACGGTAACGGTCGAATAGGCAGACTGTGGCATACACTCCTGCTGTCAAAATGGAACCCGATCTTTGCGTGGCTCCCTATCGAGTCGATGATACATGACAGGCAAGGGGAATACTACCGCGCCTTCAATGCCGCGAATGTCGCCGCAGACTCAACCGTATTCGTCACCTTTATGTTGGAGTCGATCCGTGATACGATGCTCGAAGTGATCGACGGTTCTGCTACGGTCAAGCAAAGCAAGTCGGAAAAAGCGGCTACTCGGGAAAATACGGTTATGAATTATTTGAATGATAATGGGGAGATAACCAACAGCGACGTTCGCGAACTTCTGAATGTTTCTGTTGCGACCGCAAATCGAATCCTCAACACGATGGTAGAAAAGGGATTGATCATCCGCTTCCGCAGCGGCAGGTCATGGGCGTACCGCAAACGATAGAGATTAGGCGGTCGTTCGTTTTGGTCTGCCTGATATTTTACTTACCGGTTTTTGTTCAGCAGATACACAATATATCGGTTCTTTTGCTGTGATTATCGTCAATAATAATACTTGATTTTGTGGCTGAGTCATAGTATAATACTATGGGTGTTTTAAAGTGCGAAAGAATTTGCGCTTTGACATCCTGTAAAATAGCCTCTCGCAAAAGGAGGATTTGAGAGCTATTAGCGCCGGGCCCTACGGGGTGACGAGGTTTGACAGTTATCGAAAGATTCGGCGGATGCTGTCACGGCTGCATACCGACACATTGTGTATTTGAAGGTATATTTTATAAATAATTTCGGTATGCCGGGTCGTTAAAGAGGATTAAAAAGCAGAATCAACACTGTAACAGAGCTCCTCTTGTCAATCACTATCAATATTACTATTTACTACGGCTATTGCCGAAAGGTTGTTATTCAGGATAATTACGATAAAATGTGCAAATGGGCTGCGAACTATATCGCCGCTAAGATCAAGAATCACAAAGAGGATCGTCCCTTCGTACTGGGTCTGCCGACCGGTTCTTCTCCCATCGGCGTTTATAAGGAACTGTACAAGATGAATCAGGCGGGCGAGCTGAGCTTTGCTAACGTCGTCACCTTCAACATGGACGAATACCTCGGACTGCCTCATGAGCACGACCAGAGCTACTGGTACTTCATGCACGACAATTTCTTCGATCACCTTGTTGACATGAAGCCTGAGAACATCAACATCCTCAACGGCATGACGGATGATCCCGAGGGCGAGTGCGCAAGATATGAGGAGAAGATCGCTTCCTACGGCGGTATCGACCTCTTCATGGGCGGCATCGGCGTTGACGGTCATATCGCGTTCAACGAGCCGTTCACCAGCCTCGCTTCCCGCACAGGCGTTCGTAATCTGACCACCGACACCAGAATCGTCAACTCCCGTTTCTTCGGTAACGATCCCGAGGCAGTTCCCGCTCAGGCGCTTTCTGTCGGCGTTGGTACCGTCACCGATTCCAAAGAGGTTCTGATCCTTATCAACGGTCACAATAAGGCGAAGGCTCTTGCTGAGACCGTAGAGGGTTCTGTCAGCCACAAGTGGACCTGCTCTGCGTTGCAGATGCACAACGGCGCGATCATCGCTTGTGATGAGGCGGCTTGTGACGAGCTGACTGTCGGCGCTTACAAATACTTCCTCGATATCGAGAAGAAGGAGAGACTGTAATCATGTACACCATCAAGGATCTGTATGATCTTGATCATACGCTTGCGAAGGACTATCTTTCGCAGTTTACCTACCCATGGGAAGCGCTCAAGGGTATCAAGGACATGATCATCGCGCTGGGCGAGACGCTCGGCGACGATTATGTCGAGCGTGAGCCGCAGGTTTGGGTACATAAGACCGCGAAGGTCTTTGATTCCGCCTACCTCGGCGCTCCCTGCATCATCGGCCCGAACACCGAGGTGCGTCAGTGCGCGTTTATCCGCGGTTCGGCGCTTGTCGGCGCTGACTGTGTTGTCGGCAACTCTGCCGAGCTGAAGAACGTCATTCTCTTTGATCACGTTCAGACTCCGCACTATAACTATGTCGGCGACTCGATCCTCGGCTACTTTTCCCATATGGGCGCGGGTTCGATCACATCGAACGTAAAGAGCGACAAGCAGCTGGTTGTTGTTCACAACGGCACAGAAAAGATCGAGACCGGACTGAAAAAGTTCGGCGCGATGCTCGGCGACTATGTCGAGGTCGGCTGTAACGCGGTCTGCAACCCCGGTACCGTGATCGGCAGACACAGTAATGTCTATCCGACCTCCTGTGTACGCGGCGTTGTTCCCGAGAACAGCATTTATAAAAACAGCGGTGAAATCGTAGAAAAGAGGGCTGACTGATGGGTAAATATTTCGGTACAGACGGCTTCCGCGGCGAGGCTAACAAGGATCTGACCTTTGATCATGCGATCAAGATCGGTCGATTCTTAGGCTGGTATTACGGCAAGAACATGGGCAAAAAGGCGAAGGTGCTTATCGGTAAGGACACCCGCCGCAGCTCCTATATGTTTGAGTATGCGCTTTGCACAGGCTTGATGGCAAGCGGCGCCGACGCGTATATCATGCACGTTACCACCACTCCGTCGGTCGCGTATATCACCCGCATTGATGATTTTGACTGCGGTATCATGATCTCCGCGTCCCATAACCCGTTCTATGACAACGGTATCAAGGTTCTCAACGGCAACGGCGAGAAGATGGAAGAGGAAACGCTTCTGAAGGTTGAGGATTACATCGACGGCAAGCTCGAGATCCCCTGCGCCGAGCGCGAGGAGATCGGCAGAACCGTTGACTATGTCTCCGGCCGTAACCGTTACATCGGCTACCTGATCTCTATGAGCAAATACAGCTTCAAGGGCGTCAAGGTCGGTCTTGACTGCGCGAACGGCGCTTCGTGGAATATCGCTAAGGGCGTATTTGACGCGCTGGGCGCAAAGACCTATGTCATGAACGCTGAGCCCGACGGATATAACATCAACACCGATTGCGGTTCGACCCACATCGAGCATTTGCAGAAGTTCGTTGTCGAGAAAGGTCTTGACATCGGCTTCGCTTATGACGGCGACGCCGATCGCTGCCTCTGTGTTGACGAGAAGGGTAATGTCGTCACCGGCGACCACATCCTCTATATCTACGGTCTGTATATGAAAGAGCGCGGAAAGCTCCTCAATAACAAGGTCGTCACCACCATTATGTCGAACTTCGGTCTGTATAAGGCGCTCGACAAGGTCGGTATCGAATATGACAAGACCGCTGTCGGCGATAAGTATGTTTATGAGAACATGGTTCAGACCGGCAACCGTATCGGCGGTGAGCAGAGCGGTCACATCATCTTCAGCAAGTATGCCACTACCGGCGACGGTATCCTGACATCTCTCAAGATGATGGAGGTGTTCCTTGCGAAGAAGAAGCCGATGAGCGAGCTGGCTGCTCCCTGCAAGTTCTATCCGCAGGTGTTGAAGAACGTTCGCGTGAAGAGTAAGCCCGACGCGCAGAACGATCCCGACGTCCAGGCGGCTGTGGCAGAGGTTGCCGAGAAGCTCGGCGAGGACGGTCGTATCCTCGTTCGTGAGAGCGGCACCGAGCCTGTCATCCGCGTGATGGTCGAGGCCGGCACAAAGGAGATCTGCGAAAA
>OMTA01000230.1 GCA_900313895.1 uncultured Eubacteriales bacterium
GTTCGGGGATCCCGTGATCCTGCAGCTCGATAAAATAGTTCTCTTTACCGAAAACGCTTTGGTAGTACCGTGCTTTTTCGACCGCGCCCCGATAATCATCGGCAAGCAGTCGCTTCGGGATCTCTCCCGCCAAACAAGCGGATAGACAGATCAGCCCCTCATGATATTTTTCGAGCAGCTCATAGTCAACTCTCGGTTTGCCGTAAAAGCCCTCGGTAAAGCCGAGCGATACCATTTTGATCAGATTCTGATAGCCTGTATTATTCTCACAGAGAAGAATAAGATGGTAATACTCACGATCGAGTTCAAAGGTTTTATCGAAGCGGGTACGCGGCGCGACATAGACCTCACAGCCGATAATCGGCTTGACGCCCTGCTTTTTACATTCCCTGTAAAAATCAATCACACCGTACATCACGCCGTGATCGGTTATCGCAAGGGCGTCCTGACCAAGCTCCTTGGCGCGTTTGACAAGAAGCGGGATACGACAGGCGCCGTCCAACAAACTGAACTCGGTATGCAGATGCAGGTGTGTGAATGACATAGATTTCCTCTTATGATGTAGATGAAGTAGTTATTTATGCGTAACGGAAGCAGTCAGCTTGCCGTCTTTTAAGTGGATCAGAAGCGAATCGCCGACGTTGACATCCTCAACGGAGCTGAGATTCTTATCATCCCCGGTCGTGACGCGGGCAAAGCCGCGGTTCAGTACCGCTAGAGGGCTGAGCGCCTCTGCCTTTGAGATCATTTTCTGGATGGCAGCGTTCGCAAGCTGAAGCCGCATATCGGCAGAACGGTTCATTCGAACGGCAAGCGCGCTGAGCTGTTCTTCGCGACGATCGATCGTCACCTGCGGAGATCGCGCCTCGACCAATTGACGGAGTTTTTCCGTATCCGACGAGAGCATATTGAGCTTTGCGGAAAGTGTCGACTGCGCTTTTCGGAGCATCGACAGCATATGATCGCTCAGCTCTTTTTGATCGGGAACCGCCAGCTCAGCCGCAGCGGACGGCGTCGGAGCGCGCAGATCGCTGACAAAATCGCAGATCGTCACATCGGTTTCATGACCGACAGCGGAAATAACGGGGATCCTGCAAGCATAGATCGCGCGGGCAAGACCTTCATCGTTGAATGCCCAAAGATCCTCCATCGAACCGCCGCCGCGTCCGATGATAAGAACATCGGCAGCCTGATACTCTGAAAATGTATTGACGGCATGGATCAACTGAGCAGGCGCGGCATCTCCCTGTACCAACACGGGAGCCAGTACAACATCGGCGCACGGATAACGTCGCCCGAGGATATCCAGGATATCTCTGAGCGCGGCGCCCGTCGGAGATGTGATCACGCCAATGACGCGCGGCATCTTCGGAATCGGCCGCTTATGCGCCGGATCAAATAAGCCTTCCTGTTCCAGCTTCCTTTTGAGCTGTTCCAGCCGCATCGCCAATACGCCGACGCCGTCAGGCTGCATATCCTCGACCCTCAGCTGGTACTGACCCATCGGCTCATATACCGTGACCTGAGCGCGCATGATGACCTTCATGCCGTCCTCGGGACGAAACTTCAGGTTTCTGACATTGAAGGAAAACATCACCGCGCGGACAACGCTCTTGTTATCCTTGAGCGAAAAATACAGATGCCCGCTGTGCTCATTCAAGCGAAGGTTGGAAAGCTCTCCCTCGATGAAGATCATTTGCAGCTCGGGATCGGTCGCGATCATAGATCCGATATGTGAATTCAATTGTGAAACGGTAAAAACTTTCGGTGTAATCATCGTTGATCCTTTATAGAAGCGAGAACCGCGATACCCGCGGCATTATCGCAGGAGAACGCGGGAAGCGCGAATGAACAGTCGTAGGACGCTGTCAGACGATCCCTGATAATGGAATCGGACATCACGCCGCCGGCATATACAAACGGCAGATCGCCGTATTCTTTTCGAATCTCGTTGCTCATCTTCTCGATCGCTCTCAGAATGAACTCGATCGTAAAGCGCGCGATATAAGAGGGGCTTTCGCCTTCGTCCATGAGCTTTTTCGCCATATTCTCTCCGCCGCTGAGACAACAATCCATCCCTTTTAAGGTCGTTTTCACGCGGATCGGTTCATCACAGCAAAGCGCTAACTCTTCCAATTCTTTTCCGCACGGAAAACGCAATCCGAGCATCACGCCGACACGATCGATCAACTGACCGGCGTTGAGATCCAAGGTCTTTGCGATCAGACGCGTGCTCAAAAAGCCGTCGTCCATATTGACGCCGAGCGCTTCGGTCGTACCGCCGCTGACATGGAACGCGATATGCGGCTGATCGATCAGATCCAATCTGTTGATGCTGTACAGCGCCGCGGCGATATGCCCCTGTTGATGGGAAAACGCATAGTACGGAACACGCAAGCTCTCTGACAAAATACGCGCTGTGCCGAGCCCTACGGTAAAGCAAGGCATATAGGAGCCATCCACCGTTCTGGGTCTGGATGAAACGCCGATCGCTTTCACCTCGCCGTCATACTCCGCGAACGCCTGAGCAAACAGATCGGGAAGCTGTTGCGTATGATGAAAGACGGCGTCACTCTGACGCAGACCCAACTCGCCCTCGCGGACGGGCAGCAGCTTTCGTTGATTGATCACACTTCCGTCATCCGCGTTATACAAACACACGGAGGTGGTATAATTACTGGTGTCGATCCCCAGATATACGCTCATATTGCTTTCGCCACCGAACCGAGTACGCCGTTGATAAAGGAAGTGTCCTCCTTGACGGTATACTTCTTTGACAGCTCGACCGCTTCATTGATGGAAACG
>OMTA01000303.1 GCA_900313895.1 uncultured Eubacteriales bacterium
AACCGCCTTGATAATCTCTTTATTCGGCTTAAACAGCGCTTTGACAGAGCCTTTGAAGCCGGGTTCTTTGATAATTTTTTTGAATTCTTTTCGTAGATTCTCTACATAAATCATGTTTTCCATAATACTTTCCTAAACAATACCATAGTAGATTTTGAAGCCGCGGTAATGCTTGCGAATTCAGCGCAGACAGCAAAAGGATACCCTGCCGCGGTAATAAAAGCTATCCCCTTGCCGATCATGACGGAATTCGCTGCTGTCACGCAATTACAATCGCAGGCGGGATCATAAAGGTCGCTTACGGTCGAAGGAGTGCGAACAGCATATAGGTTTTCGGAATTTCATCATAACACAAAGAAAAAAACATTTCAATAGAGTCTGTTCGAGAAAAAAAGCAGGGAGATTATAACGAATTTTGTAATGTTGATTACACTTTTGTAGAAACACTTGCAAATCTGTTTTATAAGTGTTAGTATTTCACTTGGTTAGTGAATTTATTTCACAAAGGGTAGGAATATGAAAGAATACAGACTTTTTGTGCAAAGTATGTACGATCGCAGCGTCGGTTTTTATGAAACATACGGTATCTCCGTATTTGAAAGCGGCGAGATGACGCGCATTATCCGCGATATTTCTCTCGAACGCGATAAGGTTGAAGCATTGGCGGAGCGATTCAACACCGAACAGCCGGATACCGATCATCTCGATCAGTTGATAGAGGAATTCCTCTACGATTTTTCGGTATAGGCTTTTCATCATACCGCTTTTATGATATGATGTTCGAGAAGGCGGTGAAAAGATGCTTTGCGATCTTTGTCCTAGAGAATGTAACATTGAACGAACCGAATATACAGGCGGATTCTGCGGCGTCGGAAAGCTGCCGAAGATCGCGCGGATCGCGCCCCACTATGATGAAGAGCCGATCTTGAGCGGCAAAAACGGTGCGGGAACCATCTTCTTCTCCGGATGCTCCCTGAGATGCGTTTTCTGCCAGAACTATACGATCTCATCGGAAGACACCGGCAGATACATCACTCCGTATCAGCTGAGCGAGGAGTACCGTAGGTTAGAGGATCTGGGTGTACACAATATCGAATTCGTCACCCCGACGCATTATGTTGACGCGATCATCGAAAGCCTCGGCTATTATCGACCGAAAGTCCCCCTGGTCTATAATTCATCGGGATATGATAAGGTCGCGTCGCTAAGAAAGCTGGATGGGATCATCGATATCTATCTGCCCGATCTGAAGTACAGCGATAACGCGCTTTCAAGCAGGTTATCATCCTGCGATGATTATGTTCAGACAGCGACCGCGGCGATCAATGAGATGATCTCCCAAACAGGCGATATTCTCATTGAGGACGGACTGATCAAACGCGGCGTCATGATCCGCCACCTGGTTCTCCCCTCTCATGTCAAGAACAGCATCGGCGTGCTGGAGCTGATCAAAAACAACTGGGGTGCAACCATACCGGTCAGCCTGATGAGTCAGTATTTTCCTGCGGGCAAAGCGGATCGGTATCCCGATATCAATCGATCTCTTACCGCGCGCGAATACAAAAAGGTATTGGATAAGCTGTACGAGCTGGAGCTCGACGGATTCGCGCAGGAGCTATCCAGCGCGGATAAAAAATATGTTCCCGTATGGGATTATTGACGTTACAAGAAAGCGCGCGCACCCGACGCGTCCGCTTTCGTATACCCATCGCTCGTGCGCGCGCAGCGTGCAACTGAGCGGGGATTATAAATTGTTTTTTTACTGTATAAGAAACGAGCAGTTTCATACAGTAAAAAAAACACCGCTTCTTTCGAAACGGTGTTTTCTCTTTTGTCTTATTTTGCGAAATCAGAGGCTCTTGATTCGCGGATGATGTTGACTTTGATCTGTCCGGGATACTCAAGATCTTCCTCGATCTTCTTACAGATATCACGCGCCAGTGAAGCCATGGAATCATCCTTGACCTGCTCGGGCTTGACCATGACGCGGATCTCACGACCCGCCTGGATAGCGAACGAGGTTTCGACGCCCTTGAAGGACGACGCGATCTCTTCGAGCTTTTGCAGACGCTTGATATAGTTTTCAAGGTTCTCGCGACGAGCGCCGGGACGAGCGGCCGAGATGGCGTCGGCAGCCTGTACGATACAGGCGACGACCGTCTTCGCCTCTACATCGCCGTGATGCGCATGGATCGCGTGGATGACCGCATCGCTTTCTTTATACTTACGGGCAACATCTACGCCGATCTCGACGTGGCTGCCTTCGATCTCATGATCGAGCGCCTTACCGATATCGTGCAGAAGACCAGCACGCTTTGCGACAGTGGGATCAAGTCCCAGCTCGGAGGCGATGATACCGGAAAGGTAGCAAACCTCCAAAGAGTGATTCAGGACGTTCTGACCGTAGCTGGTACGGTATTTCAGTCGTCCGAGGATCTTGACGAGTTCGGGATGGAGGCCGTTGACGCCTGCGTCCAGAACCGCGCGTTCGCCTGCCTGCTTGATGCTTGCTTCCACCTCGCGGCGGGCTTTTTCGACCATTTCTTCAACCCTTGCGGGATGGATGCGGCCGTCGGCAATGAGCTTTTCCAAAGAGATACGGGCAATCTCTCTGCGAACCGGCTCAAATGAGGATAACGTGATTGCCTCAGGCGTATCGTCGATAATCAGATCGACGCCGGTGAGGGTCTCGATCGCGCGGATATTTCTGCCTTCGCGACCGATGATGCGTCCCTTCATCTCGTCATTGGGCAGCGGTACGACCGAAACGGTCGCCTCGGCAACCTGATCGGCTGCGCAGCGCTGGATCGCGAGCGAGA
The DNA here is from genome assembly GCA_900313895.1 of uncultured Eubacteriales bacterium. Classification (GTDB taxonomy): domain Bacteria; phylum Bacillota; class Clostridia; order Oscillospirales; family Acutalibacteraceae; genus Ruminococcoides. Next base: position 2,820 of record OMTA01000303.1, read on the forward strand.
TAATATTGCGGGCGCGTTTGTCGGATTCATCCTTGAGCTGCTGCTCATATTCCATGATCTTGAGCGATTTCTCATGGGACAGATCCTTTTCCAGTTCGTCAAGCAAATAAGCCTTTGCCTGATCGACGGTGTAGCCCGAGATCCTCTCGAGCATCTCAAACTGACTCTTCTTGATTGTTTCCACCTCGGCGAGTCTGACCTCGGCTTCTTTCATCTTTTTGGATACC
>OMTA01000228.1 GCA_900313895.1 uncultured Eubacteriales bacterium
GATAGAGAAAAAAGCCCACGGCAGCAATCAGAATGATCATTGAGATGATCGGTAATACTTTGTTTTTCATATCGTCACCGTCCACGGAAAAGGAGAACGATTACGCCGCCTTATTGCTGGACTTCTTCTTACGTCTGCTGATGAAGAAGACAGTACCACCTGCGGCTAATAAGATGAAAGCGATGGAATAAGCGATGATGTTGCCGTTACCGCCGGTCTGCGGCAGTACGGTCTTGGAGTTCTTTACATCAACGCTTGTCAGACCGAGCTCAGGAGCGGATACGATATAGGTGCCGTTCGTCAGCGTATCGCCGTAAGTGACCTTGATCTCCACGGGGATGACGTCGGTGTATTTGTTGAAGCCGCTCGGAGCTTTGGTTTCTTTTACATAATAGGTTCCGCTCTCAAGGAGCATTTCTGCGTTATCCGCGTTACGGAACACTACTACACCGTCGTTGTCCGAAGTGCCGGACGCAAGAGCGTTCTTTTCTTCCTTTGCGTCATCTTCGGTTTTGTAAACGGAGAAGTCGGCGCCGCTCAGCGGATTGCCCTTCTCATCGACTTTGTTGACCTGAACCTTGAAGGTGTAGACATATACGGTGTTACCCTCGACCTTGCCCTCAACATCATTCTTGTTGGTGTATTTCAGCTCAACAGCTTCGTTGGGGTTACCGGTGATCTTGGTAGTCGCATACTTGTTCAGAACTGCGGAATACGTAGTGACTACATTCTCTGCGGCATAGAAATCATCCTTCTGGAGATATTCTTTATTCAGAGATACGGTGAAGTTGGTGTCCTTGCCTTCCTCAGCGGTAACATTAACGGTATAGTCCTTCGGATCGAGCGTAGCAAGCGTTTTGTCGTCCGCATCAACCAGTGTTACAACAAAGCTGTTCTGATTCAGAGTCAAGCCCTTGGACATCAGATCGGTGATTACATAGGAGTTCAGCTTAAACTCATGCTCGGGGATCTCATCGACTACGCCGAGAACGGAAGTGGTGATCTTGAAATCGACGGTATCGCCGATAGAAACATCGGAAAAGTTTTCGTTGCCGCGTGTAGAGTTTGTAATAACCTTGTGGATCTCAGGCTGCTCGTCCTCTACCTTTGCCGCCAGATTAATGGCGTCGATGGTAAAAGTCCAACCATTCTCGGAGTAGTAAGGCAGCGCAAAACAAGAGTTAGTAACTGCCTTAACTCCTGCCGGAAAGTTGACGGCACGGACATAGTAGATGCCCTGTGCAAGATCGGACATGGTCTTCGTGTTACCGTCTGTATCCACACTGTATTTTCCGACAGAAGTCGCGCCGGTGAGCTCAGCGTCCTTATCCAGTGCGGAGAGGATCTTACCTCTGTTCGCCTCTTCAAAGTTGCCGTCAGCAACGGCAGCCTTTACAGCGGCATCATCGACCTTTACATCGTATTTGACGGTATAGGGATTGGTTGCAGTCACAAGGTCGGCGATCTGGAACACTTCAAATTCATATCCTGCCTTGTCGCAGTTCATGGTGATCGACACCTTCTTGCTTGTGTCGAGGGTGTTATCGCTCGCGGCATTCGCCACAGGGATTGCGATAGCGGTGATCATAAAAATAGCCATAAGAATAGAAATCAAACGTTTTGTCATGATAAATTACCTCGCTTTGTTTTAGATTTTTTGATGCAGAGCATCGTTACTGCGAGCCCTGCCAGTGTGATAGAAATGATATAGAACATCAAGGAACCGCAGCCGCCTGTCTCGGGCATCACGATTTTGGCATTCTCGACTTCGGCAGAAAGATTAAGAGTTTCGTCGCTGCCTTCTTTTATCTCGAACGGTATCTTTTCGCCGTAAGGGATAAAGCCGAGCAAGGTCTCGGTTTCCTCAAAGTAATACTTACCGATCGGCAGCTCCTCGATATGGATGGTACCGTCGTCGCCGGTCACATAGGTTGCCTTTTCTTCGTCATCGGTCAGTTCCCAGAATTTGTGGGTGTTGTCTTTGGAGATCGCTCCTACAGGATTACCTTTTTCTGTATAGAGCCTGAACGAAACGCCATTCATCGGATTGTCATCCGAATCCGTCTTGATGAGATTGATTGAGCCGGTCGCCAGAGTGTTTTTCAGATTATAGCCGTCGACCTTGACAGCATAACCGGGAACAGGCTCCTCACCGATGGTATAGGTGTACTCCTTGCCGCCGTCATGATATTGGTAAAGATTCTTGAAGCTGTACGACCAATCCTGATCCTTACCGGTTTCAACTTCATCGACCTTTGTGCCATCGCGGTACAGATAGACCTTGATCTTTTCGGGACGATACCCCATGATGTTTTCATAGTCCTTCCAAGTTTTAGTACCGTCTACCGACACCTTGACGGGAACATAGTGATTCAGAAAATCGCAAATCAAGTGATTAGCATCTTCGGGATCAGTCGCCATGCCGCCGGTGCTGCTCTCGTAGTATTCGACAGCGCCCTCTTTGACCTCGTACTGATACTCATGAAAATGATTCTCGATATTGATGTCAGCGTATCCTTTTTCCAGATCGGCGAATTCATACTTCCACCCGGTATCCTCGCTCATGGTATAGGAATCAAACAACTCGTTATCCCGATAGAGCTCGATGGTCACGCTCTTGGGACGTTTACCATCGCGGTTGTTGTCATCATCCCATGTTTTCGTACCGGATATCGTCACAGAATCAATAGATTCTTCTTTCGATACAGGATAGTTATACATCACGGTATGGGTGTTGCCGTCAAGGGTGATCTGACTGAGATATACCTTTTCATCCAGATAGAACTTCGCCGGGGCTTTCGTCTCCTGAATGGTCACTGTACCGAGAGGCAGACCGTAAGCGCTGTTGATCGAGTCATAGAACAGATCATCACCGGACA
>OMTA01000227.1 GCA_900313895.1 uncultured Eubacteriales bacterium
GGATTCTCGTCCATCAGCTCCTTGAGAGTCTTGCCGGGGATATATTCAAGGCGGATCGCCCATTTGCCGTCGATCTTGCTGACTTCCAGGAGCTTCGGAACATTCAGCCCGGTCTCCTCGATACGCGCCTGATTGAGCGCCTCGTTGAGGATATCTGCCTTGCTGTAATCGCTGTCAAATTCTTTGACGACGGTATCGCCGTCCTTGTAGATCACCTTTTTGGAGCGCTTAGCTAAAACCTCGTAGTTGTCTTTCATGTCAGAGCCTCCTTAAATATCCTTATGCTCGCCGTAGTAGGCGTTGAGATACATCTGCTTGATCTCCGAGATCAGCGGATAACGCGGGTTCGCGCCGGTGCACTGATCGTCGAAAGCCTGCTCAGCCATCTCGTCAAGTGTGCTGAGGAACGCTTCCTCGTCCGGAACATAGTCGCGGATGGTGGGCTTGATCTCGATGGTCGCCTTCAGCTCGTCGATCTTCTTGAGCAGACCCTCGAGCTTTTCGTTATCATCCTTGCCGCCGACGCCTAAGCACTCGGCGATCTCTGCATATCTGCGCAAAGTATGCGGATGATCATACTGCGGGAAGGTACCCATCTTAGTCGGGGCTTCCTTGCTGTTGAAGCGCAGGACCTCGTTCATCATCAAAGCGTTCGCGACGCCGTGGGGGATGTGGTGGAACGCGCCCAGCTTGTGCGCCATAGAGTGCATCACGCCGAGGAAGGCATTCGCAAACGCCATACCCGCCATCGTAGCGGCATTCGCCATCTTTTCTCTCGCTTCTTTATCCGGAACACCGGTCACGGCGCTCTGATACGCCTTGGGCAGATATTCAAAGATCACCTGCAAAGCCTGCTTCGCCAGACCGTCGGTGTAATCGGTCGCCATCACGGAAGCGTACGCCTCCAGCGCGTGAGATACCGCGTCGATACCGGATGCGGAGGTCAGACCTCTCGGCGCGTTCATCATCATGTCCGCGTCAACGATCGCCATATCGGGCATCAGCTCATAGTCCGCGAGCGGATACTTGATGCCGCTGACCTCGTCGGTGATGACCGCGAAGGGCGTCACCTCAGAGCCTGTACCGGCAGAGGTCGGGATCGCGATGAAGTACGCCTTGTCACCCATATGCGGGAAGCCGTACACACGCTTGCGGATATCCATGAAGCGCATCGCCATATCCTCAAAGTCAACGTCCGGATGCTCATAGAGGACCCACATGATCTTTGCCGCGTCCATCGGCGATCCGCCGCCGACCGCGATGATCACGTCGGGCTTAAAGGACTTCATCAGCTCCGCGCCCATCTTCGCGCAGGCGAGGGTCGGATCGGGAGCGACCTCTGAGAAGGTTGTGTGCATGATCCCGAGCTCATCCAGCTTCTTTTCGATCGGAGCGGTATAGCCGTTCGCATAGAGGAAGCTGTCCGTGACGATGAAAGCCTTCTTTTTATTCATTTCGCTGCCCAGCTCGTCAAGCGCGACGGACAGACAGCCCTGTTTGACATAAACCTTTTCGGGAGCTCTGAACCACAGCATATTATTTCTCCTTTTCGCTACAGTCTTGACGTTCAAAAGGTGCTTGACGCCGACGTTCTCATGGATCGAGTTGCCGCCCCAGCTGCCGCAGCCGAGTGTCAGAGACGGAGCGAGGTCGAAGTTGTAGATATCGCCGATGCCGCCGTGGGAGGACGGTGTGTTGACGACGATACGACAGGTCTTCATGCGGCTCTCGAATTCACGCAAAACATCCGCGCGGGTGAGCTCGTTGATATAAATGGAGGAGGTGTGACCGTAGCCGCCGTCGGCGATCAGCTGTTCGGCGTTGTCAAACGCTTCCTCGATGGTGTTGTATTTGTACATCGCGAGAACAGGGGAGAGCTTCTCATGCGCGAATTCTTCGCTGATATCGACGCTCTCCACCTCGCCGATGAGCACCTTGCTCTCCTTCGGGATCTCAACGCCGCTGAGCTGCGCGATCTTCCACGCGCTCTGACCGACGATCTTCGCATTCAGGGAGCCGTTGATGATGATGGTTTTTCTGACCTTGTCCAGCTCGTCGGGCTTCAGGAAGTAGCACCCGCGATACAGGAATTCCTCCTTGACCTTGTCATAGATGGATGCGGGCACATGGACGCTCTGCTCGGACGCGCAGATCATACCGTTGTCAAAGGTCTTTGAGTGGATGATCGAGTTGACCGCCAGAACGATGTCCGCACTCTCGTCGATGATCGCGGGCGTGTTGCCGGCTCCGACGCCGAGGGCGGGCTTGCCGGAGCTGTACGCCGCCTTGACCATACCGGGGCCGCCGGTCGCGAGGATGATGTCCGCTTCTTTCATCAGGGTGTTCGTCATATCAAGCGACGGTACGTCGATCCATTCGATGATCCCCTCGGGAGCGCCCGCCTTGACAGCCGCCTCCAAAACGATCTGCGCCGCGAGGACCGTGCTTTTCTTCGCGCGCGGATGGGGAGAGATGATGATACCGTTGCGTGTCTTTAAAGAGATCAGGCATGTGAAGATCGCGGTCGAGGTGGGGTTGGTGGTCGGGATGACCGCCGCGACAACGCCGATCGGCTCGGCGATCCTGACGGTACCCGCTGCCGCGTTTTCCTCGACAACGCCGCAGGTCACGGTGTCCTTGTAGGCGTTGTAGATATATTCCGCCGCGTAGTTGTTTTTGATGACCTTGTCCTCCACAACGCCCATGCCGGTCTCCTCGACGGCGAGCTTTGCCAGACTCAGTCGCGCTTTATTGGCAGCAAGCGCCGCGGCCTTGAAGATCGCGTCCACCTGCTCCTGCGTATAGGTCGAGAACTTTTGCTGTGCCTGTCTGACGCTGTTGATCCTTTTTTCAAGGACTTCAACGCTGTCTACAGGGATACGTTCATTGTTCATGAGATGTTCC
>OMTA01000226.1 GCA_900313895.1 uncultured Eubacteriales bacterium
TAAAAAACAATTTATAATCCCCGCTCAGTTGCACGCTGCGCGCGCACGAGCGATGGGTATACGAAAGCGGACGCGCCGGGTGCGCGCGCTTTCTTGTATGAATCTCAATCGATACCGCTGAGCCGGTCGATAAAGAGCTGAGATACCGGCGACAGCTTTTGATCCCGCTTCCAGATCAGGGTGGGTCGGACGGACAGCTCGGGTGAGAGCGGTCTGAAGCACAGCGGCGAGCTTTCCGATGTATCGACAAGCTTATCGAAGGAGATCGCGTAGCCGATGCCGTCCTCTACCATCAGTGAGGCATTGTAGAGGAGGTTGTAGGTCGCGGCAAGGCGCAGGTGCCTGACCTGAGATCCGCTGAAGATCTTCAGCGAATTCGCACGCGAAACGATCAGGGGCTTATCGTACAGATCCCTGACGGTGACGCTTTCCTTCTTTGCCAGCTCACAGCTTTTCGGCATGATGACCCCGAAGATCTCTTTTGAGTTGAGCGTCAGGTGGTGGTACATCTCCTTGTCAAAATCGGTGAAGATCAGCGCAAAGTCCAACAGCCCGCGATCAAGCCTGTCCTGTAAGTCCTCGGTATCGCCGCTGACGAGATTGAGGCGGATATCGGGATAGTCGTCCTTGAGCTCTTTGAAGATCGCCGTGATCTTTCGCATGGAGCGCGACTCGCCCGCCCCGATATTGAGGCTGCCGGCGATGTGGTTTCCGACCTCGAAGATCTCGCTTTCCGTCAGCTCGACAAGCTGCATCATCTCGCTTGCCCTCTTGCGAAGGATCAGCCCCTCCTCCGTCAGCTCGATCCTGCGCTTTCCGCGGATGAACAGGGTCACGCCCAGCTCTTCCTCCAGATCGCGGAGCTGTCGGGACAGCGACGGCTGGGAGAGGTGGAGCGACTGTGCCGCCGCGGAGATGTTGCCCTCTCTTGTCACCGCTAAAAAGTATTGTAACACACGAAATTCCATGCGATCACCTCAGCACCATTATAGCTGTTTCTGCTATGCTTGTAAAGCATATTCAGCTATTTAATATAAGTATTTGCTATTTTTAATCGATTGACTTATAATGGAAATAACAAGAGAATGAGGGAGAGGTAATGATGACCACAGAGGAATTTATCGGGATCATGAACAGCGGCGCCGAGGTACAGGCGGGCAGCGACGTCCATCTGTATATGACGAAGCTGAGCAACGAGGCGATGCGGATCACCGCACAGATCAACAGCGCCTACCATACGCCCGATCAGATCGCCCGGCTAATGGAAGAGTTGACGGGAAAGCCTTTTCCCAAGGGCGCGTATATGTTTCCCCCGTTTTATACGGATTGCGGAAAGAATCTGACGCTCGGTAAAAATGTATTCATCAACGCGTGCTGTCAGTTTCAGGATCAGGGCGGCATCACCATCGGCGACGGCACCTTGGTCGGCCCCAAGACGGTGATCGCTACGCTCAACCATCATCAGGATCCCCGCAAACGCGCCAATCTGATCCCGAAGCCGGTCGATATCGGTAAGAATGTTTGGATCGGAGCCAATGTTACGATCCTGCCCGGGGTCACGATCGGCGACGGCGCGATTATCGCGGCGGGCGCGGTCGTCAGCAAGGACGTTGAATCCAACACGGTCGTCGGAGGCGTCCCCGCGAAGTTGATCAAAACCATTGACATACAGGAGTGATCGGAATGAAAAAACAGATAGCATCCATCTTGTGTCTTGCGTTAATCATCGTGTTATTGACGGCGTGTAATCGCGCGGATAAGACAGAGCCGACCGATCCGCATAAGGAGACACAGGCTGCCGCAGTACAAACGGAACAGCCGACAGAAATAACGGCAACACAGATCGCTAAAGAGCCGACCGCACCCGAAGCGACACAAGCGATCGTTTCGCAAACGGATGAAGCGACAGAATATGAAGAACCGACAGAGGAGCGAGCGACGTCGCTGAGGATGACGATCGGAGATACACCGGTATCGGTCGCATGGGAGGACGGCGACGCAGTCGAAGCGCTCAGAGAGCTGTGTCGGGAAAAGCCCTTGACGATCGAGATGTCGATGTACGGCGGGTTCGAGCAGGTCGGGTCGATCGGAACAGCCCTGCCGACAGCCGATCGACAGACGACGACCTCCCCGGGAGATATCGTCCTTTATTCGGGCGATCAGCTCGTCGTGTTCTACGGCTCGAACGCGTGGGCATATACCCCTCTGGGTCATATCACGGATCAAAGTGACAGCGAGCTGACCGATCTTTTGTCGAACGGCGATACGACCGTTACGATCAGCTTGGAATAAGAAAACGGAGGCGATGAAGATGAAAAAATGGATCGGACTGTTTATCGTGATGCTCATCACCCTGTCCGGTATCTCTGTCGGCGCAAGCGAAACGCCCGCAGCGCTTTATGAAGACGAGCGGCAGATCCTATGGGGCGACGCGGACGGTGACGGTATCGTCGAGATCCTGGACGCAACCCGCATACAAAGACACCTCGCGGGATATCTTCCGATGATCGCGGATGAGGATATGAAGGCGGCGATCGTCTCCGGCAACGACGCGCTGTCGATCATCGACGCGACGCTGATCCAGCGTTTTATCGCCGGGATCATCGATCATTTTCCCGCCGGGGATCAGTCACAACAGCCCACCGAAGGAGAATCCGCAGAGATGAAAATGACGATCAACAGCACACCTGTTACGGTTGAATGGGAAGACAACGAGGCGACCGCGGCGTTGAGGGAAGCGGTCAAAGCAGCGCCGCTCACCATCCGGATGTCGATGTACGGCGGCTTTGAACAGGTCGGATCACTCGGGATGAGCTTGCCGAGAAGCGATACGCGGATCACCACCGCGCCCGGCGATGTGATCCTCTATTCCGGAAATCAGATGGTCGTATTCTACGGCTCCAACACATGGGCGTAT